>JAAXVP010000443.1 GCA_013335435.1 Thiobacillus sp.
CGGCCAGGTTTCAGAGTTCGAACACCTGACCCTGCGCCAGTGCCAGCGGAATCCCGCACGGCAGTCCCGGCGCCGCCAGTTCGGCCATGATGGCAGACTCGCCGCCCGGCTTCAGGTGGGTGATCCAGACCGGCACGCCTGCCTTCAGGCGCATCAGGTCAGGCAGCAGGGTGGCCGGGCAATAGTGTCCCGACACGTCGGCGATGTGGCGCAACTCGTCGGCGAACGAGGCCTCGACGATGAACTGGGCCAGGTCGTCCGTTGCGTTGGCGATCTCGTACAGGGCATCGTGGCTGGCGGTGTCGCCGGAGAAGATCAGGCTGGCTCGCTCGCCGCGCAGCCGGTAGCCGACCGCCGGACGGCCATGGTTGGCGGGGATGGCGGTGATCTCCCGCCCGCCCAGTCGGACCGCTTCGCCAACCTCGATCGGGACATAGCGCATGAACGGCCGCTCCGGCGTCGGCACGTGGGTGAAATCGGGCCAGATCTGCCAGTTGAACAGGTGCGCCTTGAGGATTGCGATCACCTCCGGGATGGCATGGACCTGGAGCGGCGTCTCACGCTCCACCCCGACGCTGTCGAGCAGGGGCGGCAGGGCCAGGATGTGGTCGAGATGGGCATGGCTGATGAACAGGTGGTCGATGCGCGCCATCTCGTCCAGTTCCAGGCGGGTGACGCCGCTGCCAGCATCGATCAGGATGTCGTCGTCGACCAGGAAGGAGGTGGTCTGGCGGCCACCGCCGATGCCCCCGGAACAGCCCAGGACGCGGAATCTCATCTCGTTCCTCGCTGAATAACCAGTGACGAGTGACAAAGTGACAAAGTGACAAAGTGCGTTATCGCTACGCGTCTTTCTGTCACTCTGTCACTCGTCACTTTGTCACCGTCTTTCATTTGGTCGTGAACGTGAAGGCGCCGTCCCAATCCGCCGGCGGCGGCTCGGTGCGGAAGTGGATGATGCGGCCCAGATAGACCTCATAGAGCTTGCCTGGGTGGCGGCCGTTGAGGGCGTTCAGCCTGGCCTCGGCGGCGTCCCACCTGCGCGCCAGGTAGTCGGCCAGGGCGGCCTCGAACTCGGCCGCCTCGTCGAGGCGCTCCTTCGGCACTTCGGCGGCGACGCCGAGCGGTTCGTAGATGGTCACCGGCACCTGCTTGCCCTTCACCCGCACCTTGTCGACGGTCATGAAGGCGAGGTCCGGACAGGCCGCCTTGGTGTCCTCGCCGACCAGGACCAGGGAGCCGTACTGCCGGGTCAAGCCCTCCAGGCGCGAGGCCAGGTTCACGGCGTCGGCCATCACCGTGTAGGCCATGCGGAACTCCGAACCCATGTTGCCGACCGACATGCGGCCGGTATTGACGCCGACCCCGATGCGCACCGGCGGGTAGCCGCGCTGCTCCAGGACCGGGTTCAGGTCGGCCAAAGTGGCCTGCATGGCCATGGCGGTGAGCACCGCGTCGCGGGCATGGCGGTCGTCACTCATGGGCGCGCCCCAGAAGGCCATGATGGCGTCGCCGATGTACTTGTCGATGGTGCCCCGGCTCTCCTGCACCAGCTTGGTCATGTGCGACAGGTAGGCGTTGAGCATGTCGGCCAGTTGCGAGGCTTCCAGCTTCTCGGAGATGCTGGTGAAGCCGACGATGTCGGAGAACAGTACCGTCATCACGCGCGACTCGCCGCGCAGGCTGTAGCGTTCCGGATCCTTGGCCATCTCGTCGACCAGTTCGTGTGGCACGTACTGGCCGAACAAGCGGGTGATCTGGGCCTTGGAACGGGCCTCGACGAAGAAGCCGTAGGACATGTTGATGACGAACAGGCCGAGCACCGTGACCAGCGGCGAGGCGGCCGGCAGGTGCATGTTCCAGGCCCGCCAGACGAAGTAGTCGCCCGCCAGCAGCCCCGCCGACGCCAGCAGGGTGGCGAGCAGGGCCCAGAACGGCGCGGCGAAGGGCAGCAACGCCGCCATGGCGAGGCCGGCGACCAGGACCGCGACGGTCTCGATCCGGGTCGCGGAGACCGGCTCCCACTTGATCTGACCGTCCAGGATGCCGGAGATCATGTTGGCGTGGATCTCCACACCGGGGAACACCTTGGAGGTGGGCGTCACGCGCAGGTCCATGATCCCGGGCGCGGTCGAGCCGATCAGGACGGCGCGGCCTTCCAGCTTGGCGGCCTCCTCGCTGCCGTCGAGAACGCGG
>JAAXVP010000171.1 GCA_013335435.1 Thiobacillus sp.
ATTGGCCTGCGGCGCCTCGCCGGTTTCCGAGTGGAACATCGACGATACAAGGCGGATGTGCTCGGGCGGCATGCCGTCGTCGCTGACCAGCGCAAAGATGTCCTCGTCGAAGATCTCGCGCTTCTTGTCGGCCAGCTCCTTGAAGCGGGCGAAGGCGGCGTTGAGGGCCTCCTCGCTGTCGAGGACGATGCCGAGTTCCTGCAGGCGGGTGCGGAAGGCGTTGCGGCCCGAGAGCTTGCCCAGGGAGAGCTTGTTGTGCGACCAGCCGACGTCCTCGGCGCGCATGATCTCGTAGGTCTCGCGGTGCTTGAGGACGCCGTCCTGGTGGATACCGGACTCGTGCGCGAAGGCGTTGGCGCCGACGATGGCCTTGTTTGGCTGCACCGGGTAGCCGGTGATGGTGGAGACCAGCTTGGAGGTCGGCACGATCTGGCTGGTGTCGACTCGGGTGTCGCAGCTGAACACGTC
Source organism: Thiobacillus sp. (assembly GCA_013335435.1). Taxonomy (GTDB): domain Bacteria; phylum Pseudomonadota; class Gammaproteobacteria; order Burkholderiales; family Thiobacillaceae; genus Parasulfuritortus. The sequence goes on from JAAXVP010000171.1 coordinate 469, forward strand.
GCGCCGGGTCTTCACCGCCATGACGATCTCTTCCAGAGAGGCGTTGCCGGCCCGCTCGCCGAGACCGTTGATGGTGCACTCGACCTGGCGGGCACCGTTCATCACCGCGGCCAGCGAGTTGGCCGAGGCCATGCCGAGGTCGTTGTGGCAATGGGTCGACCAGATCACCTTGTCGCTGTTCGGCACCCGGGCGATCAGCTCCTTGAAGCGCTCACCCCAGAGCATGGGGATGCTGTAGCCGACCGTGTCAGGCACATTGAGGGTGGTGGCACCGGCCTGGATAACGGCGTCGAACACCCGGACCAGGAAGTCGATCTCCGAGCGCACCGCATCCTCGGCCGAGAACTCGACGTTGTCGGTGTACTGGAGGGCCAGCTTGACCGCCGCGACGGCGCGCTCGACCACCTCGTCGGGCGACATGCGCAGCTTCTTCTCCATGTGGATGGGCGAAGTGGCGATGAAGGTGTGGATGCGGCCGCTCCTGGCCGGGCTGACGGCCTCGCCGGCGGCGCGCACGTCCTTCTCGTTGGCGCGCGCCAGCGAGCAGACGGTGGAATTCTGGACGATCTGGGCGATCGCCTTGATGGCATCGGCGTCACCCGGACTGGCGGCGGCGAAGCCGGCCTCGATCACGTCCACGCCCAGGCGCTCCAGCTGGCGGGCGATGCGGATCTTCTCGTCCTTGGTCATGGCGGCGCCCGGGCTCTGCTCCCCATCCCGAAGCGTGGTATCGAATATGATCAAACGATCTTTTTTCGCGGTGTCGTTCATGGCGTACTCCAATAGCGGTATTCGTAACTAACCGAGCGGACTCGATCCGTCGGCGCAGGGTACTTCAAGGGGGGAGGAGTTATCGTGTGCCCGCGCAGGGCAGCAGCAGCCGGGTCGCCAGACGGACCAGGGAGAAGAACGAGAAGGCATGGGAAACCGTGTTCATGGCTCGAATATAAACCGGCTACTCCGCCTTGGGCAAGCCTTTATCCCGATGTCGGCGGTATAGACAGATCACTCCGTAGATATAGCCCGACAGGCCGTAGCCCAGGAACAGCATGAACAGCACGATGGGCGGATCGACCGAGATCAGGGTGAAGAACAGCGCCACCAGGACGATGAACATGAACGGCACGCTCTTGCGCAGGTTGATGTCCTTGCCGCTGTAAAAGCGCAGGTTGGTCACCATGGTCAGGCCGGCGAACACGGTCAGCACCCAGGCGGCCCAGCGCAGATCGACGCCCTTGAAGTGGTTGTCCACCGCGACCCAGACCATGCCGGCGACCAGCGAGGCGGCGGCCGGGCTGGGCAGACCCTGGAACCAGCGCTTGTCCTGCACTTCCAGCATGGTGTTGAAGCGTGCCAGGCGCAGGGCGGCGCCGGCGCAGTAGATGAAAGCGGCGATCCAGCCCAGCTTGCCCATACCCTTGAGGGCGAAGCTGTACATCACCAGTGCCGGGGCGACCCCGAACGAGACCATGTCGGACAGGGAATCGTACTCGGCGCCGAAGGCACTCTGGGTGCGGGTCATGCGCGCCACCCGGCCATCCAGGCCGTCCAGCACCATGGCGATGAAGATGGCCGCCGCCGCGTAGTCGAAGCGGCCGTTCATGGCCTGGACGATGGCATAAAAGCCGGCGAACAGCGCGCCGGTGGTGAACAGGTTGGGCAACAGGTAGATGCCACGCCTCATGAAGCGGCCCTGGTGGGGCTGTGTCGCGGGGACGCCCTTCTCGTCGATCATGCCTTGGCCAGTTCAGCCAGGACGTCCTGGGAGGCCTTCACCTTGTCGCCCAGGGCGACCCGGGGCGTCGCCGTGACCGGCAGGTAGACATCGACCCGGGAACCGAAGCGGATGAAGCCGTAGCGCTGGCCGCGGCTCAATTGGGCGCCCGGTTCGACATAGCACAGGATGCGCCGGGCGATCAGGCCGGCGATCTGCACGCAGGTGATGTCCTGGCCGTCCGCGGTACGGATGTGCAGGGCATTGCGCTCGTTCTCGGTCGAGGCCTTGTCGAAGTCGGCGTTGATGAACTTGCCCGCGCTATACCAGCGCGCCAGCACCTCGCCGTCGACCGGGGCGCGGTTGGAATGGACGTTGAACACGTTCATGAACACGCTGATCTTGAGCGCCTCGCGCTTCAACCAGGGATCCTCGGCCTTCTCGACCACGATGACGCGGCCGTCGGCCGGCACCAGAACCAGGTTCTCGCCAACCGGAATGCGCCGGGCCGGATCGCGGAAGAACTGCAACACGAACAGGAAGACGATCCAGCCCAGGGTCGTGGTGACCGGGCCGGAAAAGAAAGTGGCCAGCAGCGCCAGCACGAAGGCCCCGGCCAGGAACGGCCAGCCTTCACGGGCGATGATGGGATGCGGCCAAGCGGCCTTGGAGGGGGGGCAGACGCCGATGCACATGGGAGTGAAGGGTGAAGGGTGAAGGGTGAAGGGGTGGGGAGCGAGGTTTTACCCTTCCCCCTTCACCCTTCCCCCTTTACCAATCACATCAGTTCTTCGATTTGTCGACCAGCTGGTTGGCCTTGATCCAGGGCATCATGGCGCGCAGCTTCTCGCCCACGACCTCGATCGGATGCTCGGCGTTCAGGCGACGGCGGGCGGTCATCTCGGGGTAGTTGGAACGGCCTTCCAGGATGAAGCGCTTGGCGTAGTTGCCGTTGCGGATGTTCTCCAGAGCCTGGCGCATGGCGTAGCGCGACTCCTCGTTGATCACCTGCTGGCCGGTCACGTACTCGCCATACTCCGCGTTGTTGGAGATGGAGTAGTTCATGTTGGCGATGCCGCCCTCGTACATCAGGTCGACGATCAGCTTCAGCTCGTGCAGGCACTCGAAGTAGGCCATCTCGGGGGCGTAGCCGGCCTCGGTCAGGGTCTCGAAGCCCATCTTGACCAGTTCCACGGCGCCGCCGCAGAGGACGGCCTGTTCGCCGAACAGGTCGGTCTCGGTCTCGTCCTTGAAGGTGGTCTCGATGATGCCGGTGCGGCCGCCGCCGATGGCGGAGGCGTAGGACAGGGCCATGTCCTTGGCCTTGCCGGAGGCGTTCTGGTAGACGGCGATCAGGTCGGGGATGCCGCCGCCGCGCACGAACTCGGAACGCACGGTGTGGCCGGGGGCCTTGGGGGCGATCATGATCACGTCCAGGTCGGCGCGCGGCACGATCTGGTTGTAGTGGATCGAGAAGCCGTGGGCGAAGGCCAGGGCGGCGCCCTTCTTGATGTTCGGCTCGATGTCCTTCTTGTAGGCCTCGGGCTGCATCTCGTCGGGGATCAGCATCATGACCAGGTCGGCGTCCTTGACCGCGTCGGCGACTTCCTTGACGTTCAGGCCGGCCTTCTTGGCCTTGTCCCAGGAGGCGCCGCCCTTGCGCAGGGCGACCGTGACCTTGACCCCGGATTCCTTCAGGTTGTTGGCGTGGGCGTGGCCCTGGGAGCCGTAACCGACGATGGTGACCTTCTTCTTCTTGATCAGGGAGAGGTCACAGTCCTTGTCGTAATAAACCTGCATTTGAGTTCCTTTCGAGTTCAGTAAAGGGGGAAGGGTGAAGGGCGAAGGGTGGGCGGACATCTACCCTTCCCCCTTCCCCCTTTACCCTTCACTAGATTTTCAACACCCGGTCGCCACGGCCGATGCCGGAGGCGCCGGTGCGCACGGTTTCCATGATCGCGGCGGGGTCGAGCGCCTGCAGGAAGGCATCCAGCTTGGCGCCGGTGCCGGTCAGCTCGATGGTGTAGGTCTTGTCGGCGACGTCGATGACGCGGCCGCGGAAGATGTCGGCCATGCGCTTCATCTCCTCGCGGAACTCGCCGGTGGCCTTGACCTTGACCAGCATCAGTTCGCGTTCGATGTGGTTGCCGTCGGACAGATCCTGCACCTTGACCACGTCGACCAGCTTGTTGAGCTGCTTGGTGATCTGCTCGATGACCTCGTCGGAACCGCGCGTGACGATGGTCATGCGCGACAGGCTGGCATCCTCGGTGGGCGCGACGGTGAGCGACTCGATGTTGTAGCCGCGCGCGGAGAACAGCCCGGCGACGCGCGACAGGGCGCCCGCCTCGTTCTCCATCATGAGGGAAATGATGTGTCTCATATCAGGATCATCTCCGAGAGGCCCTTGCCGGCCGGGATCATCGGATAGACATTCTCGCGCGGGTCGGTGATGAAGTTGAGGAACACCAGCTGATCCTTGTATTCGCCGAACGCCTTGCGCAAGGCCGGCTCGACGTCCTCGGGCTTCTCGATGCGCATGCCGATGTGGCCGTAGGCCTCGGCCAGCTTGGCGAAGTCTGGCAGCGAGGCGACGTAGGACTCGGAGTAGCGCTCCTCGTAGAAGAACTCCTGCCACTGCCGCACCATGCCCAGGTAGCCGTTGTTGAGCAGGATGATCTTGATCGGCAGCTTTTCCTGCTTGCAGGTGGCCAGTTCCTGGATGTTCATCTGGATGCTGCCCTCGCCCGTGATGCAGGCGACCATGGCATCGGGGAAGGCCTTCTGGACGCCCATGGCATAAGGCATGCCGACGCCCATGGTGCCGAGGCCGCCGGAATTGATCCAGCGGCGCGGCTTGGCGAACTTGTAGTACTGGGCCGCCCACATCTGGTGCTGGCCGACGTCGGAGGTCACGAAGGCATCGCCGCCGGTGACCTCGTAGAGCTTCTCGACCACGAACTGGGGCTTGATCACGGCCGACTCGCGGTCGTACTTCAGGCAGTCCTGCGAGCGCCATAGCTCGATCTGCGCCCACCAGGCCTTGAGGGATTCCTGGTCGGGACCGTGGCCGGCGGCCTGGGCCTGCTTGGTCATCTCAGCCAGGACGTGGGCGACGTTGCCGACGATGGGCACGTCGACCTTGACCCGCTTGGAGATCGACGACGGGTCGACGTCGATATGGATGATCTTGCGCGCTTCCTTCTGGAAATGCTTGGGATTGCCGATGACGCGGTCGTCGAAGCGCGCGCCCACCGCCAGCAGCACGTCGCAGTGCTGCATGGCCATGTTGGCCTCGATGGTGCCGTGCATGCCCAGCATGCCCAGGAACAGCGGATCCGGCGACGGGTAGGCGCCCAGGCCCATCAGGGTGTTGGTGACCGGGTAGCCGAGCTGGCGGGCCAGTTCGATCAACTGTTCGGAGGCATCGCCCAGGATCACGCCGCCGCCGGTGTAGATCACCGGCCGCTTGGCCTCGAGCAGCATCTGCACGGCGCGCTTGATCTGGCCGGTATGACCCTTGGTGGTCGGGTTGTAGGACCGCATGCTGATGCTGTCCGGGTAGTGGAAGGCACAGCTATGCTGGGTGACGTCCTTGGGGATGTCGACCACGACCGGGCCGGGCCGGCCGGTGGCGGCGATGTAGAAGGCCTTCTTCATGGTCACGGCCAGCTCGCGCACGTCCTTGACCAGGAAGTTGTGCTTCACGCAGGGCCGGGTGATGCCGACCGTGTCTACTTCCTGGAAGGCATCCATGCCGATCGCGGCCGTGGGCACCTGGCCGGTGATCACCACCATGGGGATCGAATCCATGTAGGCGGTGGCGATACCGGTCACCGCGTTGGTGGCGCCGGGACCGGAGGTCACCAGGGCGACGCCGACCTTGCCGGTCGAGCGGGAATAGGCATCGGCCGCATGTACGGCGGCCTGCTCGTGACGTACCAGGATGTGCTGGAAGCGGTCCTGCTTGTAGATTTCGTCGTAGATGTTGAGCACTGCCCCGCCGGGATAACCGAAGACGTGCTCGACGCCCTCGGCCGCAAGACAGCGAACCACGATCTCCGCACCGGTCAATTCCGTATCAGCCATGGATCGCGAAGAATTTCAGAATATATCAAAGGGAAGAAACAGTAGCCGTTGCGCCCTTTTTGGTCAAGGTCGCCCCGGCAAACCGACTCAGCCGACCACCTGGTAGTACAAGTTCTGCGGGTGGTTGGCCTGGGCGAAGAAGAACCAGCGCTCGAACAGCAGGCCGAGGTATTGCACCGCGAAAGCCAGCGCCAGCAGCGGCGCGGATTCGTTGCTCAGGCCGAGCCAGAGCAGGAGCACCGGGACCGGGAAGACCAGGACGAGGAAGATCCACTTCACCGACTTCATGAACGCCAGGGTGCGGCCATGGAAGTATTCACGGGTGTTGTAGGAACCCGCCATGAAGCCCATGGCGCGCTGCTGGACCTGCGGGTGACGTACCCCGATGGCGGTCTGCACGTTCGACACCCGCTTCAGGCGGGCGTTGCGGAACAGGGAAGCGGCACGCGTGACCAGGGCAGCCAGGGTGATCGCGATGGCCCAGCCGGCGTAGAACTCGACCATGGCAGGGGCATAGACCGCCGCATAGGCCGCCGCAAAGGCGAAACCGGAGGCGGAACCGAGCAGGAAGTAGTTCACCACCGTGAGCGGCGAAGCCCATTCCTGCAGGAAACGGACTGCCGCATAGACCATGCCGGTGCACAGGAACAGGGCCAGGTTGGCGGCCGCGCCGACGCTGCCGATGGTCAGGGCGACCTGGCCGGGCATGCCCCAGCCGTACAGGTCGGCGTCGAATTCCAGCCAGTTCGCCACGGCATAGATGAAGACCATGCCCATCACGGCCGGCAAGGCGATGACCTCGCGCGACAGCCAGGAGGTGCGCCACTGGCTGGCGGCGCGCCAGGCCCGCTCGGGGTGGCCGAGGTGGAAGAAGGACAGGAGCAGGCCGGCGACCAGAAAGCCCAGCGCCAGCAGGCCGCCGACGGCGTAGTAGCCGCCCGGCTGGGCCGGCAGGACGTCGACCATGGTATAGGTCTGGCTGGAGAACAGGGCCAGGAACAGGCCCTGTCCGACGCCGATCAGGGTGGTGAGGAAGATTACCGAGAATGCTGGGTGCATCGTTCAAAACTCCATCTTGCAGTGCTCCCCTCCCCCACCGGGGGAGGGGTTGGGGGTGAGGAAACCCGGTTTGCATTAGCCAACGTTGCTCCCTCACCCCTGCCCTCTC
>JAAXVP010000444.1 GCA_013335435.1 Thiobacillus sp.
ACCGGGCGCGGCGCGCTCAGCCGGGTCAGCCAGGCCGCCGCCAGCGCCAGGGTGGCGATGGCGAGCGCCAGACGCAACAGACGGGTCGGCAGTTCGGGATGGGCCAGCTGGCCGGTGCCTATCACGACGGGCGGTATCCCTCAGGTAAAGGAGTAAGGAGTTGTCCTAGAAACCGCAGTTGAATTTGAGCATGGATACGTTGCTCCCTAGGGAACAACGCTGCAATGCTGGCTTGCGGCCAGATCCTGCCGGTCCAACTGCATTTTGTAGGATTATACGAAGGAATGTTGCATAAACAGCCTCTGGCAAGCAGGCAGATTTACCCGGACTTCGGACTCCCTGGCCGGACCCAGGCACTCGATGATCCTGGATAACGCTCAAAATGACCGTCGCCACCCGGCCGTGATGCCGAAAACGCGGCTATCCGCCAGGTCCAGGCTCTGTGTGGCCAGGGACAGATAGTAGTTGCGATGGCGCAGATGGGCCTCCACGCCGCCGAACCGGGTTTCGTACTCGATGCCCACGCGCATTTCCGGCGTCATGGCATAGCTTGCGCCGACCTGGGGGAACCAGTGGCCGTCGAGACCTTCCAGCCTGGCCATCAATACGACGGGGCCGAACGGATACGCGCCGCTTACCATAACCTTGGGCTTGAGCCGGTAGGTCAACGATTCGTAGACATTCCTGCCGGTCACGGCCGGGTCCGAGGAGCCAGGCTCGAACGGGTCATGCAGATTGTTCACCCGCTGCCCGATCATGGGCACTCTGTCCCAATGGATCATGCCGGCCAGATCGTTGACCGCTACCGACAACGTTGCGCCGCTGGCGCCGTACCAAGTCGCCCCGAGATCCAGCCCGAATCCCCAACCCGACTCGGCGGTCATCAGCTCGGGCGGAATGAAATCGTTGAAGCCGCCATCCCCGGCCTGGGGACGCAAGCTTGAATCGTAATACTCGCGCCGGCCATTCAAGGTGGCCGAACCGGCCAGACTGACCAATTCCCCCCTGACTTCCTCCTCGCGTACCTCTTGGCCGCGCAGCAAGGAAACCGACGCCCCCCAGACCAGCCCCTTGCCGGACCCGAACGGCATTGCTTCGGAATAGCCGACGCGCACGCCGTCGGCGCTGAAGCCACGCAGATGGTAATCGAGGCCGTAGGTGCGGTCCTGACCGACTATCTCGCCGTGCTGGTTCAGGACATAGGCGTCGACGGTGTCCCGGCTGGCCTCCAGCAGCCGGTCGCGACGGTAGAAATAAGCCATGTTCCAGCCCCGCTCGCTTCCGCCCACCTCGACACGGGCGAATCCGACGCCCAGATTAGCGCCGGATCGAGCCTGGTAGTTCGACGGCCAGGGTTCGGCCTCCAGGTCTCGCACCGGCACCATGTCGTTGCCGACATAGGCGCCGCCCGACAACTCCAAGGCAAGGCCGGGGCTGGGTGGAATCGCCGGGTTGACCAGCATGAGCACACCCTCGGCCGATGCCGGTGGAGGCATGCCGGCCAGAAGTGCCGACACGATGCCGGCATGCAATACCCCCGACAGCCTTGCTGCCTCCTCGAAATGCATGCTTCCCCCGAGAAAAAACCAGCGGGCAAGCCCGCCGGTCAACATGGCTAAGTTGGTACAGCTTACATCAGCGACTCGAAGGTGCCATCCACGTAGGTTATCCGGCCATCCTGGCCGATGGTGGCCATTTCCGTACCGCCCTTCTTGACCAAAAGGGTCGGTTCCCCTTCGGTCAACGTCACCGAAATGCCGTTCGCATCGGCCAGGGTGAGCACACGGGTGTCGGGTGTGTAGTTGAGATAGCTGGCGCTGCCTGTAACGGCGATGCCCTTGTTGTAGTCGTTGTAGCTGACGGTCAGGCTGTCCCGGTAATCGCTGCCTGCGGTGTCCCAATCCTGTCCGCCGCTGATCACCAGTTTCAGGCCGGAATCCGAGGCGCTCTTCTTCACCGTGCCGGTAAAGGTCAGGCCGCGCTTCTGGTAGTTGGTGGCCGAAGTGGGTGCGGCAGAGGTATAGAACCAGGTGCCCTTGGGCTGGCTGTCGACATTGACCTCCAGCTTGCCGACCAGGAGGTCGAAGTCGTTGTTGGCATCGCTGTCGATGCCGGTCAGGCCGGTGCCTTTGACGGTACCGGTGAAGCTTGCGATGCCGCCGACCACGCTGCGCGAGCCCTCGGCGATATGC
>JAAXVP010000445.1 GCA_013335435.1 Thiobacillus sp.
CGCCGCGACGGCGGCCGGGCAGGAAGCCGCCGCAGCCGCCACGACGGCGGCCAGCCAGGAATCACCGCAGGCGGCTGCGGCCGCCACCGGCGAGACGGGGGCAGCCCCGACAAGCGGCGATTACCGCCAGCGCTTCCTCGACCAGTTGCTGCCGCATGCCGAACGGGTGCAGGCGGAAACCGGCATCCCGGCCCGCTTCATCCTGGCCCACGCGGCCCTGGAAACCGGCTGGGGCCGCTACGCCATCCGCAAGTCCGACGGCAGCGACAGTCACAACCTGTTCGGCATCAAGGCCGGAGGCGGCTGGTCCGGCGGGGTGGCGGAACAGGAGACCACCGAATACCAGCACGGCCTGGCAGTGCGCCGGAGCGAGAGCTTCCGCGCCTACGGCGACTACACCGAGTCGTTGCGCGACTACGCCAACCTGCTCGGCAAGCGTTACCAGGCGGCCTACAGGGCCGGCACCGATGCCGCCGCCTTCGCCCAGGGCCTGGCCGACGGCGGCTATGCCACCGACCCCAACTATGCCGGCAAGCTCAAAGGCGTGATCGCCAGCGTGGCGGCGTTGGGCGCGTAAGGAATGAACCCGGTCAGTCGATAACGGATACAGGAATGGAGCAGGCATGACCACCACCAACATACTCAGCATCAGTCTCTCCGGGCTCTCGGCCGCCCAGGCCGGCATGCGCACCACCCAGAACAACATAGCCAACGTCAATACGGCCGGCTACCAGCGCCAGGCGGTCAATTTCTCCAACAGTTCGCTCAGTTACGCCGGCCTCGGCACGATGGGAAACGGCGTCAACGTCGACGGTGTCGCGAGCATCTACGACCGGTTCCTGGAAAACGAGGTCCTGCTGAGCCAGGGCCAACTCTCCCGCTACCAGTCCTACGCGACCTACGCCGGCCAGGTGGATGGCCTGCTGGGCGATTCCTATACCGGCCTGTCGCAATCGCTGTCGGACTTCTTCGCCGCCGCCAACGAGGTCGCCAACGATCCCACCGCGGTGGCCGCGCGCCAGATGCTGCTGAGTTCCGGCGAGGCCCTGTCGACACGGGTCAACAACCTGGACGCCACCCTGGAGGGCATGCAGACCAGCCTGGACAGCCAGATGGGCAGCCTTGCCGACCAGATCAACAACCTGGCCGGCAAGGTGGCCGACCTGAACCGCCAGATCGGCATCGCCGAGGGCGGTAGCGGCCAGACTGCGAGCGACCTGCGCAACCTGCGCGACCAGACCGTCAGCGAGATCAACAAGCTGGTCAACGTCACGCCCTTTACCGCCCAGGACGGCACCTTCAGCCTGTATATCGGTTCCGGCCAACCCCTCGTGGTCGGCAATACCGCCAGCACGATGACCACGGTGGCCGATCCCAACGATCCGCAACGGCGGGTGCCGGCGCTCGAGGTCAACGGCGTCCAGATACCCCTCGACACGAAACTCATCACCGGCGGCCAACTGGGCGGCATCCTGGCCTTCCGGGAAGATGTCCTGAACCCGGCCCAGCAGGATATCGCCCGCCTGGCCAGCGGCTTCGCCATGACCTTCAACGCCTTGCACCGAGCCGGCTACGACCAGGACGGCAACGCCGGCCAGGATTTCTTCGCCAACCCGGCCGAGCCCCAGGGCACCACGACGGCGAGCATCGAACTCAGCCTGGTCGACGACCGCGCCCTGGTGCCGGGCAACTATCGCCTCGACTACGACGGCAGCAACTACACCCTGACCGATCGCCTGGACGGCAGCGTGATCGGCACCTACGGCAGCCTGGCCGCCCTGAACGCCGACCTGGCCACGCGCGGCTTCCAGATCGACGCCGCACCCGCCGGGACCGGGACCTGGAACATCAACTTCGACGACTATCCGCGCCAGATGGCGGTCGCCCTCACCGGCGTGCGCCAGGTGGCCGCCGCGGCAACCGCCGCGGGGGCGCCGGGCGACAACAGCAACGCCCTGGCCCTGGCCGCCCTGCAGACCGACAAGGCGATGAACGGCGGCACCAGCACCTTCCAGACCTATTACGGCCAGATCGTCAGCCGGGTCGCCAGCCAGGCCAATTCGGCCGACGCCAGCCAGACCGCCTACGAGGTCCTCACCACCCAGGCCACCCAGGCCGCCGAGTCG
>JAAXVP010000172.1 GCA_013335435.1 Thiobacillus sp.
CGAAACCGTCATGGCCTGGTGTTATATCTTCCGGGTGCCCTACCGGCATCTGCTGCTGCCCGGCGATTGGAGTTTCGAGGCCTTCCTGGCTGACGGCAAGGTCCGATTCCAGGCCCGCTACATGGGTTTCGCAGCCCTGCCGCCGGCTTAGCCACCTGTCGGGCTTTGGACGCGGGATGCGTTGGGTGCCTGGGCGGATGGATGCAAGGCGCGTCGCGCCGGCCATGGTTGTTCCATGGCCAAGCGGCGCAACGCCGCAGACGCCGCCCAGACACCCAACCCGAAGGGCCGGGGCCGATTTTGGCGCATGGCGGTGTTGCGGCTCGCTTGTTTGGAAAGACCAAACGGCGCTTCGCCGCGCCTTGCCCTGCGCAAAAATCGGCCTCGGTGCACCCACGGCCAAAGTCCGACAGGCGGCCAGGCTGAGTTGGATCAAGTACGCCGGCCCGGCCTTGTAGTAAGGTCGGATACTCTTTTGTCCCAAGGAGATCGATCATGTCTTTCCGTCCCCGTCTGCTCGCCGTCCTGGTGCCGCTGGCCCTGGCAGGCTGCGCCAGCCAGGAGGCCCTGACCGAACAGTCCCAGTCCACGCAGGCCAGGCTGGACCGGCTCGAACAGTCGGTCCGGACCCTGAGCGACCTCGGCCAGGTGCGCCATGAGGCTCTCAACAAGGAGATCGCCGGCCTCAAGGCCGCCATCCAGGGCCTGAACGAACATGCCGCGCGTACCGATGCCGGCCTGGACAAGCTGGCCCAGGCCAGTCGCGAAGCCGGCGAGCAGGCCGAAGCGGAACGGCTGAAACTGGCTGAACGGGTGACCCAGGGCGAATTGCGCCTGGACGAACTGGCCACGGCAGTGAACGGCAGTGCCAACCGGTCCGAGTCTGACCAGGCCCGACTGGCCGAGCGCCTGGGCCAGGTCGAGAAACGTCTGGACGAGGTCGCCACCGGCCTGCCCGAGCGCCTGAACCAGACTGAAAAGCGCCTGGACGGCCTGGCCGCCTCGGTCGACGAGGCCCTGGTCCTGGCACGCCAGGAACAGATCCGCCTGAATGGCAAGGAGGCCTTCACCATCCTGCTCACCGAGGACAAGACCCTGTACCCGATCAACTCGCCCGAACTGGGCAGCCAGGACGCCGGCAAGCTGGACGGCCTGATGGCGCGGTTGGCCGAATTGGGCAAGGAATATCACCTGGAGATTCAGGGCCACACCGACAACATCGGCACCGAGGATTACAACTACGAGCTCGGCAAGGCGCGTGCCGACGTGGTCAAGCGCTACCTGCACGAGAAGAAGGCCATCCCGCTCAGCCAGATGTCGGTGATCTCGTTCGGCGCCGCCAGCCCGGGTGACCGCAACAGCTATCACAACCGCCGCATCCTGATCCGGGTGCTGGTCCCGAAATGACGCTGTCATGCGCGGCCGGCCTGGGCTATGAATGAATGACCGCGCCCATTTATGGGCATTGATACGGAGATGAACATGACTTACGAGCGCTATGCCCTGGCCATGCTGCTGGCCCTGGCCGGGTGTGCCGGCCAGCCGGCCCAGGACTCGTCCTTGTCCGACCGGGTCGCCACCTTGGAGCGCGAGGTCCGCGACCTGTCCGCCCAGATGAAGGAAACGCTGGCCTACGTGAACCGGGAAAAGATCCGCCAGGACGGCAAGGAGGCCTTCACGGTCCAGTTGGCCGAGGACGCCACCCTGTACCCGATCAATCGGGCGGGTCCGGCCGGTGCCGACCTCGCCAAGCTGGACGATCTGGTCGAGCGCCTGGCCAAGCTGGGCCGTGACTATCATCTGGAGGTCCAGGGCCATGCCGACAACATCGGCCCGGACGACTACAACTATGCCCTCGCCAAGGCGCGCGCCGAGGCGGTGGTGCGCTACCTGCACGAGAAGAAGGGCATTGCCCTGAGCCGGATGTCGGCGATCTCCTACGGTGCCGGCCAAGCCACCGACCGCCCCGGCCAGAACAACCGGCGCATCGTCATCCGGGTGCTGGTGGCGCAGTAGGCCCGAGGCCGGCATCGCCGGGGCGGCGTTAACGCTTTTTACCTTCAGATATTCTTGGCCTTGCCGTAAATGGGGTATAAGTAATTTCGCCCAGGCGAGGTACATGCGGTGCCCCATTCAGGCCGGCCCGGTGCCGCGGCGAGATGGCGTTTGGAGCATAGCGACATGGCAGTGACTGCAATCCCCCCCAGCCAGGACGACGGCCTCAGGAAGGCCAGGTTTTTACCCGCCATGGTCAAGAAACGGCGCTGGTGGTGGTTGCCTTTCCTGCTCTGGACGGCACTGGTGGCGGCCTCGTTCAATTATCAGGCCGATTCGATCAAGCGCCACAGCCTGGAGCTGATGGAAAACTCGGCGCGCGAGATCTTCAACCTGGTGGTCGTGGCCAGGCTCTGGAACGCCAACCACGGCGGGGTCTACGTGCCGGTGACGGACAAGTTCCAGCCCAATCCCTACCTCAAGGTGCCCTGGCGCGATGTCGTCACCAGCGAAGGCAAGCAGCTGACCCTGGTCAATCCGGCCTTCATGACCCGATTGATCGCCGAACTCGCGGAACAAAAAGATGGCATCCGCCTGCACATCACCAGCCTCAACCCGATCCGTCCCGCCAACGCGCCGGACGCCAACGAGGCACGGGCCTTGCGCGACTTCAGCCAGGGCAGCAAGGAGCGTTACTGGATCGAGGACGGCGCCGGCGGCAAACAGTCGTTCCGCTACATGGCCCCCTTGTGGGTGGCTGAACCCTGCCTCAGGTGCCATGGCGAACAGGGCTACAAGGTGGGCGACCTGCGCGGTGGCATCAGCGTGTCGCTCAACAACGAAAAGGGGGCCTTGGTCGAGGCGGCACGCATACGCCAGACGGGTTTGTTGCACCTGGTGGTCTATCTGCTGGTGGTCGCGCTCGGCTGGTGGCTGATGACCCAGTTGCGCTGGCGCTGGCTGCGCATGGACCAGGAGGTGGTGGCCATGCGTTCGGCCATGGACCAGATCCTGAGCGACGAGAAGATGGCCTCGCTCGGCCGCATGGTCGCGGGCTTCGCCCACGAGATCAATACCCCGATCGGCATCGCCCTGGGCGCCTTGTCGAGCAGCGATCTCACCCTGGCGCGCATCGACGCCCTGCTGACTTCCGAGGAGGTCAGCGAGGAAGACCTGCGCCTTGAGCTCGGCCGCCTCAAGAGCGGCGAAGCCATGGCCCAGGCCAACCTGGCGCGCGCGGCCGGCCTGATCCAGAGCTTCAAGCGCACCTCGGTCGACCAGTCGTCCGACAAGAAACGGGTGTACGACATGAAGGAGCTGCTGCAGGACGTCCTGCACATGCTGCATCACTATCTCAAGCGCCTGCCCATCACGGTGCGGACCCAGTGCCAGGAGGGCCTGCGCATCGACGGCGTGCCCGGCCTGATCCAGCAACTGCTGACCAACCTGATCATCAACAGCCTCACCCACGGCTTCAAGGACGATACCCAGGCGGGCGAGATCCGCGTCGAGGTTTCGGTGCCGGCTCCGGGACGGGTCCATATCGACTATGCGGACAACGGCGCCGGCATGACCGAAGAGGTTCTCAAGCATATCTTCGAGTCGTTCTACACCACCCAGGGCGACGCCGGCGGTACCGGCCTCGGCCTGTTCATCTGCCGCGACCTGGTCGAGAACAGGATGCACGGCCGGATCACCTGCGAAAGCGCCCCGGGCGAGGGTACCCGCTTCATCATCGAGTTCCCCGCCGACGTGATCGGAGCAACGGCACCATGATGCAGGCCTTCGTCTGGGACAACCGCTTCGTCACCGGCCTGGAACTGGTCGACAAGCAGCACCGGCATCTCGTCGACCTGGTCAACGAGACCGGCGACATGCTGCTCAAGGGGGGCGGCGACAAGGGACAGGCGGACAAGATCTTCGCCGAGCTGGCCGAATACGCCCGCGTCCACTTCGCCACCGAGGAAGGCCTGATGCACAAGCTGGGCGTCGATGCCCGCCATGTCGACGCGCACACCGAACACCACCGCAACTTCGTCGAACAGGTCACCCTGATGTGGCAGCGGCTCGACCAGACCGAAGACCCGGCCAGCATGCTGCAAGGTTACCTGTCCTCCTGGCTGACCGTGCACATCCTCGGCGAGGATCAGGTCATGGCCAGGATGATGGCCGACATCGGCAAGGGCATGTCGCCCGCCGAGGCCTACGAGCAGGAGTATGCCCAGGTCGACAACGGCGTTTCGGCCTTGCTCGACGCCCTGCACAACCTGTATCGGCTGCTGGCCGAGCAGAACCGGGAACTCGACGGCGCCAACCGCCAGCTCGAAGCCAAGGTCGCCGAGCGCACGCGCGACCTGGCCGACGCCAACCTCAGCCTCAAGTCCGAGCGGGAAGAACTGCGTCACCTCCTGGCGACGGTGGAGTCGGCCCAGCGCCAGCAGCTGGCGAGCGAGAAGATGGCTGCCATGGGCCGCATGGTGGCCGGCCTGGCGCACGAGATGAACACCCCGCTGGGGATTACCGTGGGGGCCTTCTCCAACAGCGATGACACCCTGGCGGCCATCGAACGCCTGCTGTCCCAGGAAGAGGTCAGCGAGGCCCAGTTGCGTGCCTATGTCGATCGCCTCAAGCAGGGCAACCGGCTCGCCCAGGCCAACCTGAGCCGCGCGGTGGCCCTGGTGAACCGTATCCGGCACACCTCGATCGATCTGCCCGAGCAGGTCGACCGGGTCTATCTCCTGGCCAGCGCCATCGAGGAAACCCGGCTCGGCTGGCGCCAGCGTCTGCGCGATGCCGGGATCGAGGTGGCGGTGTCCTGCCCGGCCAACCTGGCCGTCACGGGCGATCCCCTGCTCATCGAGCAGGTGCTGGCGAACCTGTTCCAGAACAGCCTGGAACATGGCTTCAATGGCCGCGATCACGGCCGGATCCGTATCGATGCCGATCTGGATTCGGCTGGGACATGCCATATCGCGTTTTCGGACGATGGTGCCGGTATGCCCGAGGAGGTCCTGGGCCATGCCTTCGAGCCTTTCTACACCACCCGGCGCGGCATCGGCTCCAGCGGCCTGGGCCTGTATTTCTGCTACAGCATCGTCACCGACCGGTTGGGCGGCCGGATAACCTGCCGTAGCCGGGCCGGCGATGGCCTGCGGATCGACATCGAGTTTCCGGCCCACCCGGCCGGAACGACCAAGGGAACGACAGCATGAGACTCGTTGCGCGCAAGACCGAGGCGCCTACCGACGGTGCCGGCAGCAAGCCGCGGCACACCTGGAAAGTCCTGGTCGTCGACGACGAACCGGACATCATCGCCCTGACCCGCCTGAGCCTGTGCGATTTCAGCTTCGACGGCCGCGAACTGGAGTTTCTCGAGGCGACCTCGGCCTATGAGGCCAAGGCCATCCTGAAGGAGCACCACGACATCGCCATGGCCCTGATCGACGTGGTCATGGAGACCGAGGACGCCGGCCTGCGCCTGGTCGAGCATATCCGCAAGGACATGGGCAATGCGATGATCCGCCTGGTGATCCGCACCGGTCAGCCGGGCGTGGCGCCGGAACGCTTCGTGATCGACAACTTCGACATCGACGACTACAAGGACAAGACCGAACTGACCGCGACGCGTCTGTATACCACGGTCCGGTCCGCGCTCAAGGCCTACCGGGATCTGCGCGCCATCGAACTGAACCGGCTCGGCCTGGAGCGCGTGCTCGGTACGGTACCGAACCTGTACCGCACCGTGCATACCAGCCTGCAACGCTTCTTCAGCGGGGTGCTGACGCAGGTCATCGGCCTGTGCAACCTGGACGAGTCCAGCTTCATCGAGACCCTGGACGGCATGGTGGCCACCTTCGAGGGCGAGGAAGCGACCATCCAGGCGGTGACCGGCGGCCTGTCGGACAAGGCACGCTTCGAGGCCATCCGCCAGGCCTGCACCGACCTCATCCTGCACGGCAAGCGGCCGGCGACCCTGCGCGCGGATGCCGTCGTGGTGCCCCTGGTCGCCGAGGCCAAGGCGGTCGGCTTCGTCTATGTCGAACCCCGCGGCAGGCTGTCGGACAGCGATCGCAAGCTGATCGAGGTGATGGCCCAGCAATGCGCCAGCGCACTCGAGAACCTGCGCCTGCAATTCAACCTGCACGAGGCCTACGACAGCGCCATCGACATGCTGGCGGAAGTGGCCGAGTTCAAGGACAAGACCACGGGCGACCACATCAACCACATCGATTACCTCACCCGCGCGATCGCCCGGGAACTCGGCGTGTCGCCCGAGGAAACGGACGCCTACGGCAAGGCCAGCCGCCTGCACGACGTCGGCAAGGTCGGTATCGACGACCAGATCCTGCGCAAACCGGGCAAGCTGACCCCGGAGGAATACGCGATCATGCAGCGGCATACCCGGATCGGCGCCCGTATCCTGGACCACCACGGTTCGTTCGCCCTGGCCAAGGAGGTGGCCTACGGCCACCACGAGCGTTGGGACGGCAAGGGTTACCCTGAAGGCGTGTCTTCCCGCGACTTGCACCTGGTCACCCGGATCACGGCGGTCGCCGATGTCTTCGACGCCCTCATCAGCCATCGGCCTTACAAGGAGGCCTGGTCGGTCGAGTTGGCCGTGGCCGAGATCGAGCGCTGCGCCGGTAGCGCATTCGATCCGACGGTGGTCAGTGCCTTTATCAAGGTCTATCGGCGCGGCGAACTGGATGCCCTAGTCAAGTCGGTGCAACGCGGTGAGGATTTCCTGCCGCCGACACCGGGCTGAACCGGTCGGCACGGCCAGCCTTATTGCGGCATGACCCGGACACCGTCGCCGATGCGGTCGTCCGGACGGGCGACCACCTTTTCCCCGGCCTTGAGGCCATCCAGCACCTGGGCCGACAAGCCGCTACGCTGGCCTATCCTGACCGGGCGCAGGCGGGCACGCTCGCCCTCGACCACGTAGAGCGCCCAGTCCGTGCCCTGGCGGAACAGGGCGCTGGTGGGCGCCAGGAGGACGTCCCTGCCTTCCCAGATCACGAAGCTGGCCTCGACCCGGTAGCCGTCGGCGAGACGGCGCCAGAGCTCGGGCGGGCTGGTCAGGTCGGCGATCACGCGCACCCGTTGTTCCTCGACGCCGAGCGCCGAGACCTTGGTGAAGCCGGCCGGCTCGACCACCCGCACGACGGCGTCGAGCGGTTGCTCGCCGCCCCAGCGGTCGAGTCGGACCTTGGTGCCGGGGGCAATGCGCACGGCGGCGGTGGAGAGCACCTCGACCATCACCTCCAGGCTGTCCGGGTTGCCGATCTCGATCAGGCTCTGGCCGGCCTGCACGGCGCCGGCGCTTTCGTGCGGCACGGTGAGGATTTCCTGCCGCCGACACCGGGCTGAACC
>JAAXVP010000173.1 GCA_013335435.1 Thiobacillus sp.
CACCAAGGTGGGCCTCGTGCCGCTGCACAACTGGCTGCCCGACGCCCACGCCGAGGGCCCGACACCGATCTCGGCGGTGCTCTCCGGCCTGCTGCTCAACGTCGCCCTGTATGCGGTGATGCGTTCCAAGGTGCTGGTCGACGGCGCCCTCGGCACCGACCTGGCCGGCAACCTGATGATGGGCTTCGGCCTCCTGTCGGTGGTGCTGGCGGCCTTCCTGATCAAGCGCCAGACCGACGTCAAGCGCATGTTCGCCTACTCCTCCATCGAGCACATGGGCCTGGTCACCTTCGCCTTCGGCATGGGCGGCCCGGTCGCCAGCTTCGCCGGCTTGCTGCACATGACCATGCATTCGCTCACCAAGTCGGCCATCTTCTTCGCCGTCGGCCACGCCACCCAGAGCGCCGGCACCCAGCTGATGGACGGCATCCGCGGCCTCATCCGGACCAACCCGACCATCGGCTGGGGCCTCATGCTGGGCACGGTGGCGATCCTCGGGGTGCCGCCGTTCGGCGTGTTCGCGAGCGAATTCCTGATCATCACCACGGCGATGCACGAGCATCCCTGGGCGACGCCATTCCTGCTCGCCGCCCTGGGCGTCGCCTTCGCCTCCATCTTCGGCAAGGTCCAGCCCATGGTATTCGGCGAGACCGAATTGCCGCGCCTGCCGCACCAGCCGGCCCCGACCCCGGTGTTCATGCACCTGGGCCTGGTCCTGATGCTGGGCCTGTTCATCCCACCCTACCTGGCCAACTGGTACCGCCAGGCCGCCGCCTTGCTGGGAGGCTGACATGACGACCCGTATCGGCAATCAGGACTGGAACCTGGAAGCGTCCGGCAAGTACATCTGGCGCGTCCGCATCGAGACCGGCCGGCTCGTCGAACTGGCCCAGGCGGTCAAGGAAGAGGGCGGTCAGCTCATCGCCCTGTGGGGTTCCGACGACCGTCACCTGGTCGGCGGCTATGGCCTGCATGTCGCCTTCATGACCGCGGTCGGCCTGGTCTGGGCCTCGGTGGCCCTGCCCGAAGCGGCCCCGGCCTATGCCGACCTGGCGGCGATCTTCCCGCAGGCCGACCGCATGCAGCGCGCCACCTACGATCTGCTCGGCATCCGGGCCGAGGGCGCGCTCGATCAGCGCAAGTGGCTGCGCCACAAGGCCTGGAACGCGGACGAATTCCCGCTACGCAAGGATTTCAGCCCCCTCACCCCTCACTCCTCACCCCTCACCGAAGTCGACGCCTATCCGTTCATCCGGGTCGAGGGCGACGGGCCGCACGAGATCCCGGTCGGCCCGATCCACGCCGGCACCATCGAGCCCGGCCACTTCCGCTTCACCATCATCGGTGACCGCGTCCTCAAGCTCGAGCAGCGCCTGGGCTATACCCACAAGGGCACCGAGAAGCGCTTCGAGGGCATGGACCCGGCCACCGGCGCGAAGCTCGCCGGCCGGGTCTCGGGCGATTCCCACAGCGCCTACGCCTGGGCCTACTGCATGGCGGTCGAGGCGGCCACCGGCGCCGTGGTGCCGGAACGCGCACTCTGGCTGCGCGCCCTGTTCCTGGAGATGGAGCGGGTGGCCAACCACCTGGGCGACCTGGGCTACCTGGGCAACGACGTCGCCCTGGCGTTCGGGTTCAACCAGTTCTGGAATCTGAAGGAGAAATGGTTGCGCCTGTCGGCCGCGATGTTCGGCCATCGCTACCTGTTCGACTGCATCGTCCCGGGCGGCGTGGCGGTCGACCTGGCCGACGATGGCTACGACCTGAACCGGTTGACGCACCGCCTGGACGACGAGGTCGCCGAGCTCAAGCACATCTACGATGAGCACGCCACCCTGCAGGACCGCTTCGCCAACACCGGCATCTGCAAGCCCGTCCTGGCCGCGCGCCTCGGCCTGACCGGCCTGGCCGGCCGCGCCAGCGCCCAGGCCTGGGATGCCCGCGTGCAGTTCCCGCAGGCGCCCTACGACAAGTTGAACGTCAACATGGCGACCCAGCGCAAGGGCGATGTCCTGGCCCGGTCCGAGGTGCGCTTCGCCGAGGTGTTCGAGTCCCTGCGCCTGATCCGCGACATCCTCAAGCACATGCCGGCCGGGGCGTTGCGCGCCGACCTGCCCGCCGTGTCCGCGGCATGCGAGGGCCTGGGCTGGGTGGAAGGCTGGCGCGGCGAGATCGTGGTCGCCGTGCGCATCGGCGCCGACGGCAGGCTCGACCGCGTGCATCCGCACGATCCGTCCTGGCAGAACTGGCCGCTCCTGGAAGTGGGCATCCTGGGCAACATCGTCCCCGACTTCCCGCTCATCAACAAATCGTTCAACCTCAGCTATTCCGGGCAGGACCTATGAACATGCGTGAAGGGGGAGGGGGGAAGGGCGAAGGGTAAAAACCCCCCGTCCCCCGCCCTGCACCCTTCACCCTTCACCCTTTACGAAAAAATGGCTACCCATCTCATCCTGCAGAAGATATTCAAGACCGGCCGCATCTCCGAGCCGTCCCCGGCGGCCGACCTGGCCATGCGCACGCGCGAGCAGGAGTTGCAGGGAGAGATCCTCAAGGTGTTCGGCCAGGCGGTGGCGATCCGCCATGTCGACGCCGGCTCCTGCAACGGTTGCGAACTGGAGATCCATGCCCTCAACAGCCCGCAGTACAACATCGAGGGCCTGGGCGTGAAATTCGCCGCCAGCCCGCGCCATGTCGACGTCCTGCTGGTGACCGGGCCGGTCTCGCGCAACCTGGAGACGGCGCTCCGGCGCACCTACGACGCCACCCCGGAACCCAAGTGGGTGGTGGCGATGGGGGACTGCGGCTGTACCGGCGGCATGTTCGGCGAGAGCTACGCCTCCTGCGGCAAGGTGTCGAACGTGATTCCGGTCGACGTCGAAGTACCCGGCTGCCCGCCCACGGCGACCGCCTTGTTGCAGGGCATCCTGGCGGCGGTCAGCGGCGGCCGCTGAGCCGACCCGGCCGGACGTGGCCGGCCGGCCTGCGCCTGTGTATGATCGGCGGCCGTGAACGCCGTCATCCTGAAGACCGTCTTCCTCCTGGTCCTGTCGAATTTCTTCATGACCATGGCTTGGTACGCCCATCTCAAGAACCTGTCCGACCGGCCCTGGTGGATCGCCGCCCTGGCCAGCTGGGGCATCGCCCTGTTCGAGTATCTGTTGCAGGTTCCGGCCAACCGGATCGGCTACACCACGATGTCGCTGCCGCAGCTCAAGATATTGCAGGAGGTGATCACCCTGTCGGTGTTCGTGCCCTTCGCGGTCTACTACATGCACGAGCCGGTCAAGCTGGATTTCCTCTGGGCCGGCCTGTGCCTGATGGGCGCGGTGTACTTCATCTTCCGATCCTGAACGGCGCCATCGCCAGAATATCGGCGGCAAGGTAGAATCCCGCCTTTGATTTTTCGGGCCTTTTTACCATCATGTTCGCCGCCGACCACACCATCGAGAATACCGATCCGGAACTCTGGGCCGCCATCCAGGGCGAGGCCAAGCGCCAGGAAGACCACATCGAGCTGATCGCCTCGGAAAACTACACCAGCCCGGCGGTGATGGAGGCCCAGGGTTCCTGCCTGACCAACAAGTACGCCGAGGGCTATCCCGGCAAGCGCTACTACGGCGGCTGCGAGTGGGTCGACATCGTCGAGCAATTGGCCATCGACCGGGTCAAGAAGCTGTTCGGCGCCGAGGCCGCCAACGTCCAGCCCAACTCCGGTTCCCAGGCCAACCAGGCGGTATTCATGGCCTTCCTGAAGCCGGGCGACACCATCATGGGCATGAGCCTGGCCGAAGGCGGCCACCTCACCCACGGCATGGCGCTCAACATGTCCGGCAAGTGGTTCAACGTGGTCGCCTACGGCCTCGACAAGAACGAGAACATCGACTACGAGGCCATGGAGGCCAAGGCGCGCGAGCACAAGCCCAAGCTGATCATCGCCGGCGCCTCCGCCTTCGCCCTGCGCATCGATTTCGCCCGCTTCGCCAAGATCGCCAAGGAAGTCGGCGCCATCTTCATGGTCGACATGGCCCACTACGCCGGCCTGATCGCCGCCGGCTGCTACCCGAACCCGGTGCCCCATGCCGACGTGGTCACCTCGACCACCCACAAGACCCTGCGCGGCCCGCGCGGCGGCATCGTCCTGATGAAGGCCGAGCACGAGAAGGCGATCAACTCCGCCATCTTCCCCGGCCTCCAGGGCGGCCCGCTCGAGCACGTCATCGCCGGCAAGGCGGTGGCCTTCCGCGAGGCCGGCACCAAGGAATTCAAGCACTATCAGGAACAGGTCTGCGCCAACGCCATCGTGATGGCCAAGGTGCTGTCCGAGCGCGGCCTGCGCATCGTCTCCGGGCACACCGAGAGCCATGTTTTCCTGGTCGACCTGCAGGCCAAGAACCTGACCGGCAAGGAGGCCGAGGCCGCCCTGGGCAAGGCCCACATCACGGTGAACAAGAACGCCATCCCGAACGACCCGCAGAAGCCCTTCGTCACCTCCGGCATCCGCGTCGGCACCCCGGCCATGACCACGCGCGGCTTCAAGGAGCGCGAGGCCGAGACCCTGGCGCACCTGATCGCCGACGTCCTCGACGCCCCCGCCGACGAGGCGGTGATCGCCCGCGTCCAGGGCGAGGTGGCCAAGCTGACGGCAAAATTTCCCGTTTACGGGAAATAAGTGACAGGGTGACATAGTGACGAGTGACAAAACCATGCACGTCACTCATTCCATGTCACTTTGTCACTTTGTCACTTTGTCACTGAAATGAAGTGTCCCTTCTGCGGCGCCGCCGATACCCAGGTCATCGAGACCCGCCTGTCCGAGGACGGCGCCTCGATCCGCAGGCGCCGCCGTTGCCAGACTTGCGAGAAGCGTTTCACCACCTTCGAGACCGCCGACATCCGCCTGCCCCAGGTGGTCAAGGCCAACGGCATCCGCGAGGACTTCTCCGTCGACAAGTTGCGCGAGGGCTTCATCCGCGCCCTGCGCAAGCGGCCGGTGTCGGCCGAGTTGCGGGAGGCGGCGATCGAGGGTATCCGCCAGAAGCTGCTCACCCTGGGTGAGCGCGAGATACCCTCGCGCGAACTGGGCGAGATGGTCATGCATGCCCTGCGCAAGCTCGACAAGGTGGCCTACATCCGATTCGCTTCGGTCTATCGCAGCTTCAAGGACGTCGACGACTTCCGCGACGTCATCAACGACCTCGACAAATGAGCTTCACTGCCGCCGATCATGGCTATATGGCCCTGGCCATCCGCCTGGCCGGCCAGGGCCTCAACACGGCGACGCCCAACCCGCGGGTCGGCTGCGTCCTGGTCAAGGACGGCGAGGTCGTCGGCGAGGGCTGGCACGAGCGCGCCGGCGGGCCGCACGCCGAGGTCCACGCCCTGCGCAACGCCGGCGCGCGGGCGCGCGGTGCCACCGCCTATGTCTCCCTGGAGCCGTGCAGCCACCACGGCCGCACGCCGCCCTGCGCCAATGCCCTGGTCGATGCCGGCGTGGTGCGCGTGGTGGCGGCCATGACCGACCCCAACCCGCAGGTGGCCGGGCGCGGCATCCAGTTGCTCACCCTGGCCGGTATCCGGGCCGAGGTCGGCCTGTTGGAGAACGAGGCGCGCGAACTCAACATCGGCTTTGTTTCCCGCATGACCCGTGGCCGGCCTTGGCTGCGCCTGAAGACGGCGTCCAGCCTGGACGGCAAGACCGCCCTGGAGAACGGCGAGTCGAAGTGGCTCACCGGCCCGGCCGCGCGCCAGGACGTCCAGCATTGGCGTGCCCGTGCCTGCGCAATCCTGACCGGTTCCGGCACCGTCCTGGCTGACGATCCGCAGATGAACGTGCGCCTCGATGGCGCCAGCCGGCAACCATTGCGGGTGATCGTCGACAGCCGCCTGCGTACGCCGGCCACGGCGCGCATCCTGGCCGGCGGCCCGGTCCTGCTCGCCTGTGCCGTCGACGATCCGGCCAGGCGTGCCGCCCTGGAAGCGGCGGGGGCGGAGGTGATCCGTCTGCCCGGGCCCGAGGGCCGGGTCGGCCTCACCATGCTGCTCATGGAACTGGCCCGGCGCGGCATCAACGAGGTCCATGTCGAGGCCGGCGCCACCCTCAACGGCGCCATGCTGGAAGCCGGTCTGGTCGACGAATGGGTCGCCTATATGGCGCCCCTGGTGCTCGGCCACCATGCCCGCGGCCTGTTCGACCTGCCGGCCTTGACCGACATGGCGGGCCGGCGCGGCTTCGTGCTGCGCGACGCCGGCATGGTCGGCAACGATATGCGTTTGGTGCTGCGGCCGGCCAGCACGTAAAATGCTACCCCTTTTGCATATTTAACCGGATTCGCTCATGTTCACCGGCATCATCCAGGCCGTCGGCCAAATCCATTCCCGTACCGAGAAGGGCGGCGGCGACGCCCGCGTCACCATCGCCGGTGGCGGTCTCAGCCTGACCGACGTCGCCCTGGGCGATTCCATCGCCTGCAACGGCGTCTGCCTGACCGTGGTGGAACATACCGCCGAGCATTTCTCGGTCGACGTCTCCCAGGAGACCTTCAACTGCACCGTCGGCTTCACGCCCGGCGAGGCGATCAACCTGGAGAAGGCCTTGCGGGTGTCCGACCACCTGGGCGGCCACATCGTTTCCGGTCACGTCGACGGTGTCGGCACCGTGGTCCACTTTGCCCCGGTCGCCGGCGATGCGGCCGACGCCAGCTGGCGTCTCGACATCCGGGCACCCGGCAGCCTTGGCCGCTACATGGCGGTGAAGGGTTCGGTGGCGGTGAACGGCGTCTCCCTGACGGTGAACAAGGTGCATGGCAACGACTTCTCCATCAACCTGATCCCGCACACCCTGGAAAACACCATGCTGCGCCACCTCAAGGCGGGCTCGAAGGTGAACCTGGAGGCGGACATGCTGGCCCGCTACGCCGAGCGCCTGCTCGCCTACACGCAAGAAACCGACAAGGACTGACATGACGCTTGCCACTACCGAAGAAATCGTCGCCGAGTTGAAGGCCGGCCGCATGGTCATCCTGGTCGACGAGGAAGACCGCGAGAACGAGGGCGACCTGGTGATGGCCGCCGAGCACGTCACCCCGGAAGCGATCAACTTCATGGTCAAGTATGCGCGCGGCCTGGTCTGCCTGACCCTGACCCCGGCCCGTTGCGAGCAACTCGGCCTGAAGCAGATGGTGAGCGACAACCAGACCCCGCATGGCACCGCCTTCACGGTCTCCATCGAGGCGGCCGAGGGGGTCACCACGGGCATCTCCGCCGGCGACCGCGCCTGCACCATCCAGGCCGCCGTCAACAAGGAGGCGCGGCCGAGCGACATCATCCAGCCCGG
>JAAXVP010000174.1 GCA_013335435.1 Thiobacillus sp.
CCCAGGTGTTCCGGCTGGGTGCCGCCGGCCTGGGCCATGTCGGGCCGGCCGCCACCCTTGCCGCCGACCTGCAAGGCGACATGGTTGACCAGTTCGCCGGCCTTCACCTTGGCGGTCAGGTCGGCGGTCACGCCGGCGATCAGGCTGACCTTGCCGTCGGCCACCGAGGCCAGCACGATTACGGCAGACTTCAGCTTGTCCTTGAGCTTGTCCATGGTCTCGCGCAGCAGCTTGACGTCGGCGCCCTCCATGAGGGTGGCCAGCACCTTGGCGCCGGCGACGTCGAGCGCGCGGTCGGCGAGGTCGTCGCCCTGGCTGGCGGCGAGCTTCGACTTCAGGCGCGCCAGTTCCTTTTCCAGGGCCTTCACGTTGTCCATGATCTGGGCGATCTTGCCCGGCAGCTCGGCGACCGGGGCCTTGAAGGCGGCGGCGGCCTGGCCGAGCAGCAGATCCTGTTCCTGGACATGGGCGACCGCGTTGTCGCCGGTGACCGCCTCGATCCGGCGGATGCCGGCGGCGACGCCGCCCTCGACGACGATCTTGAACAGGCCGATGTCGCCGGTGCGGGCGACGTGGGTGCCGCCGCACAGTTCCTTGGAGGAACCGATGGCGACGACGCGCACCTCGTCGCCGTATTTCTCGCCGAACAGCATCATGGCGCCGGACTTCTGGGCGTCGTCGATGGCCATCACGCGGCTGTCGGTGGCGGCGTTGGCGAGGATCTCGGCATTGACGATCTGCTCGACCCGGCGAATCTCCTCGGCGCTGACCGGGGCGTTGTGGGCGAAGTCGAAGCGGGTCTTGTCCGGGTCGACCAGGGAACCCTTCTGCTGGACATGGCCGCCCAGGACCTCGCGCAGGGCCTTGTGCATCAGGTGGGTGACCGAGTGGTTGCGCTGGGTGCGGGCGCGGCGGGCGCCGTCGACCTGGGCGCTGACCGTGTCGCCGACCCTGATGCTGCCGGCTTGCAACTCGCCGTGATGGCCGAATACGTCGGCCTGGATCTTCTGGGTGTCGGCCACCGCGAAGCTCGCGGCGCCGGCCGCGATCAGGCCGCTGTCGCCGACCTGGCCGCCGGACTCGGCGTAGAAGGGCGTGTTGTCCAGAACGACGACGCCGTGCTGGCCGGCGCTCATCTCTTCGACCGGGCTGCCGTCGACGTACAGGGCGGTGATCCTGGCGGCCTCGACGGCGAGCTTCTCATAGCCGTGGAAGGTGGTCGGCTGGCCGCTGTATTCCAGGGCCAAGGCCATCTTGAACTTGCCGGCGGCGCGGGACTGTTCCTGCTGGTGCGCCATGGCGGCGTTGAAGCCGGCTTCGTCGACGGTGACGCCGTGCTCGCGGCAGACGTCCTGGGTCAGGTCGAGGGGGAAGCCGTAGGTATCGTGCAGCTTGAAGGCGGTGGCGCCGTTGAAGGTCTGGCTGCCGCTGGCGGCCAGTTCGGCCTCCAGGATGGCCATGCCGTGCTCGATGGTCTCGAAGAAGCGTTCCTCTTCCATCTTCAGGACGTCAGTGACGCGGGCCTGGTTGGCCTTCAGTTCCGGATAGGCGTCGCCCATCTCGGCGACCAGGTCGGGCACCAGCTTGTGGAAGAAGGCTGCCCGGGCGCCCAGCTTGTAGCCGTGCCGGATGGCGCGCCGGATAATGCGGCGCAGGACGTAGCCGCGGCCTTCGTTGCCGGGGATGATGCCGTCGGAGACCAGGAAGGCACAGGCGCGGATGTGGTCGGCCAGGACCTTGAGGGACGGGCTGTCCAGATCGGCGCATTTGGTCTCGCGGGCGGCGGCGGCGATCAGCTTCTGGAACAGGTCGATCTCGTAGTTGGAATGCACGTGCTGGAGCACCGCGGAGATGCGCTCCAGGCCCATGCCGGTGTCGACCGACGGCTTGGGCAGCGGGTGCATGACGCCCTGATCGTCGCGGTTGAACTGCATGAACACGTTGTTCCAGATCTCGATGTAGCGGTCGCCATCCTCTTCGGGGGAGCCGGGCGGGCCGCCGTAGATGCCCTCGCCGTGGTCGTAGAAGATCTCGGTGCAGGGGCCGCAGGGGCCGGTGTCGCCCATCATCCAGAAGTTGTCGGAGGCGTAGCGGGCGCCCTTGTTGTCGCCGATGCGGATCACCCGCTCGGCCGGCACGCCGATTTCCTGGGTCCAGATGTCGTAGGCTTCGTCGTCCTCGGCATAGACGGTGACCCAGAGCTTGTCCTTGGGCAATTCGAACACGACGGTGAGCAATTCCCAGGCATAGGCGATGGCGTCGCGCTTGAAGTAGTCGCCGAAGCTGAAGTTGCCCAGCATCTCGAAGAAGGTGTGGTGGCGGGCGGTATAGCCGACGTTTTCGAGGTCGTTGTGCTTGCCGCCGGCGCGCACGCATTTCTGCGACGTGGCGGCCCGGTTGTAGGGGCGCTTGTCGAAGCCGAGGAAGACGTCCTTGAACTGGTTCATCCCTGCGTTGGTGAACAGCAGGGTGGGATCCTCGTGCGGCACGAGGGAACTGGAGGCCACCACGGCGTGGCCCTTGGAGGCGAAGAAATCGAGGAACTTCTGCCGTATTTCGCTGCTGTTCATGATGCCTGCTGGAATGAGTAATCCTGCGAATTGTAAGCCAATGCGCGACCGAATCGGAGCATCGCACGCATCCGCCGCGCCGGCAGGCATGGACGACGTTGCGTCAGCCGTTTTGGGGGCTAATAGCCTATTGATTTACTGGACTATTTCGGATACATTAGCAGCCACTAATGTTCCCTGAGGATGAGGTCGAAAATGTTTGGTGCTTACGGTATCAAGGAGGTTGACGTCGAGTTTCTCCACGAGCGCAAGGACGATATCCATCTGATCGACGTGCGCACGGAGTCCGAAGTCTCGATGGGTGTCATCGACGGTGCCATCCATATCCCCCTGCATCTGCTGCCGATCAAGGCCGCCGAGATCCCGCAGGACCGGCCGGTGGTGATCTACTGCCGTTCCGGCGCGCGTTCGGCCCAGGCCTGTGCCTTCATGCAGCAGAAAGGCTTCGACAACATGCACAACCTGTCCGGCGGTATCGCTGCCTGGGCGCGTGCCGGCAAACCCATCGCCTCGATGTCCTGATCGGGCGTTTTCCTGATCCAAGGCAAGTCCGGCCCGTTGCATTCGATCATTAACTGGTTTAATGTTCGCGGGCTAATTTTTCTTCAGCACATGCTTATATTTTGTGAACTAAGGAGCAGAAATGAACTTCGATAAAGAGCTCGACGCCCGCGGCCTGAACTGTCCCCTCCCCATCCTGCGTGCCAAGAAGACCCTCAATGAAATGTCCTCCGGCCAAGTGTTGAAGATCATCGCTACCGATCCGGGCTCCGTGAAGGACTTCGCCGCCTTCGCCAAGCAGACCGGCAACGAACTGCTGTCCTCCGCCGAAGCCGGCGGCGAATACACCTTCGCGATCAAGAAGAAGTAATAGTACGGAATCAGCACAGGGCCTCGTCATGAGGCCCTAGTTGTATCCGGAATCGATCAAATGGCCGGCGAGCCTGGCTCGCCAGGTTGGTCCCGCAACCTGAAATACGAGGTGTGAGATGGAAGAGAAGAAACTCGCGATTATCGCTACCAAGGGCACCCTGGACTGGGCCTATCCCCCGTTCATCCTGGCCTCCACGGCCGCCGCACTGGGCTATGAAGTCCAGATCTTCTTCACCTTCTACGGTCTGCAACTGGTGCGCAAGGACCTGAGCGGCCTCAAGGTGAGCCCGATCGGCAACCCCGGCATGCCCATGAAGATGCCCTTCGGCCCGAAGTGGTTCAAGGACATCAACTGGAACATCCCGAACGCCCTGCAGTGCATCATCCCCGGTTATGAGTCGGTCGCCACCGCGCTGATGAAGCAGACCATCGCCAACAACGGCGTCGCCACCATCCCGGAACTGCGCGAGCTGTGCCAGGAAGCCGACGTCAAGTTCCTGGCCTGCCAGATGACCGTCGAACTGTTCGGTTTCGAGCACAGCGACTTCATCGATGGCATCGATTATGTCGGGGCGGCGACCTTCTTCGAGTTCGCCGGCGATTCCGACATCTGCCTGTACATCTGAGCAATACCCTGAAAAAGCCGCTTTCGAGCGGCTTTTTTAATGTCCCGTAAAATCAAGATATTCAAATAATCGCTTTTTGTTGCAGCCCGATTGGCGGGTGACTAATATCACCCGAGGAGTTGGGGATTTATTTTGGCCACGTATGTGGAGAGGAGATTTGCATGAAGGTCAACAAGCTTGCTGTCGCACTTGCCGCCGCCGGGTTCGCTTCCGGTGCCTATGCCACCAACGGTATGAACGTGGAAGGCTACGGTCCGATCGCCGCTGGTATGGGCGGCGCCTCGTTCGCCTATGACAATGGCAATGCGGCCATGATGAACAACCCGGCTACTCTGGGGTTGGCCGCCGATGGTTCCCGCCTCGATATAGCGGTCGGTTATCTCGGTCCCGACGTACAGTTGAGTATGGGCGGGGGTCCGAAGTCCTCCTCGGGCGGTGATGCCTATTTCATGCCCGCTATTGGTTGGAGCAAGAAGAACGGTGCGCTGACTTATGGTTTGGGCATGTTTGCACAAGGCGGTATGGGCACGGAATGGGACGACACTGTGTTCAAGAATTTTTATTCGCCCGATGGTCTTGCACAACGGTCCGAACTCGGGGTTGGTCGCCTTATTGCGCCCCTTGCCTATCAAGTCAACCCGAACCTGACGATCGGTGGCTCCATTGATTTCGTATGGGCGATGCTGGACATGAAGATGGCCTTGCCCAGCATGTATTTCAATCCGGCACCGAATGGTTTGATCACTGGTTGTAGCGGCCCCATGTGCGGCTTGGCGATTGATCAGGATGCGGGTGGCTATGGCCGCCTTGAATTCTCCGATGGCAGCGATTTCACCGGAAAAGCCAAGGGTTACGGCATGGCCGGCAAGTTGGGCTTCACCTACAAGCTAAACCCGACTATGACGCTGGGCGCCACTTATCATTCTAAAACCAGTCTCGGTGACATGAAGACTAGCGCCAACGGCGCGTCTTTTACCGCTACTATCGATGATGGCGTTGCGGATAATATCGATCCTAATTACATCATGTCGATGCCGGGCAAGCTGACCGTTCGTGATTTCCAGTGGCCTGAGACGTACGGTCTCGGTATTTCTGTGCAGGCCACGCCCAGTTTGATGATCGCCGCTGATTTCAAGCGCATCGCCTGGGCGGAAGTCATGGAAAACTTCAAAATGACCTATAGCAATGCCATGGGGTCTATGAGTTTTGCCTTGCCGCAGAACTGGGATGATCAGAATGTGTTCCAGTTGGGTGTCGCTTATCAAGCTACCCCTGCCCTGACCCTTCGTGCGGGTGCTAGCGTTTCGGACAACCCGATTCCTGATAGCACGATGAATTTCCTGTTCCCCGCGATCGTGAAAAATCATTACACACTGGGATTTGGGTACGCCTTCAATCCGGCATCCGACCTGAACTTCTCCGTTCAGTTCGCACCGGAAGTCAAGCAAACGAATCCGAATATGCAAGCTACAGTCAGCCACAGCCAGACCAGCTGGCAGCTGATGTATTCCAACAAGTTCTAAGCGGCTAGGCCGTAGTAGAATTGCGGGGCCGGCCATGTGCCGGCCCCGTTTTCTTTGGCAGTTTGGAGACAAAAATGCATAAGTGGTTGAGTGTTTTGGCGCTCATGATTTTCAGCCCCCTGGTCTGGGCCGTGTCGCCCTACGTCCAGGGCGACAAGGTTGCCGCGGGCGATATCCAGGCGGTGATGGGGGAGACGGAGAACAAGCTGACCAAGGCCGGCTTCAATGTCATCGGCAAGTATGCGCCGGTCGGCCTGCCGGGTTACGGGGTGGTGGTCGTTACCGATAACGCGATGCTGGGTACCATCAAGTCGCTGGGCGGTGCCAATATCGTCGGCGCGGCCATCCGGATCGGCGTGAAGGCGGACGGCAGCGTGTCCTACATGAACCCGGACTACTGGTACCGGGCCTATTTCCGCACCGGCTTCAAGGTCGCGGAACGGACCGTGAAGGCCCTGCAGGCCAAGTTGGCGAAGGCGCTGGGCGCCCGCGGCACCTTCGGCGGCGATGTCGCCAAGACCGATCTGTCCGAGTACCAGTACATGTTCGGCATGGAGAGCTTCGAGTCGGACAAGAACCTGCTGATCGAGCATCTCACCTTCGAGGATGCCATCAAGGCGATCCAGGACAACCTGGCGCGCGGCACGGGCAAGACCAGCAAGGTCTACGAGGTGATCATGCCGGACAAGAAGGTCGCGGTCTTCGGCGTCGCCATGAACGATGCCAAGGAAGGCGAGGGTTGGTGGGTCAAAGCCGTCGGCGCCGATAACATCGCGGCCCTGCCCTACGAGATCTACGTGGTC
Source organism: Thiobacillus sp. (assembly GCA_013335435.1). GTDB lineage: Bacteria > Pseudomonadota > Gammaproteobacteria > Burkholderiales > Thiobacillaceae > Parasulfuritortus. The sequence goes on from JAAXVP010000174.1 coordinate 6,396, forward strand.
GGTCCCAAGGTGGATCACCTGTTCGCGCGTTATCGCATTGCCCTGGGCTGGCCGGCGGTCGGCATGGGCCAGTTCATGCGCATCGTCGAGGCACCGTACATCATCCAGGACACCCTGGCCCAGGCTGCCGGCGGCGCACCCGCCGGCAAGTAGGTCCATGCCCCAGGCGCGGTTCCGGCCGCGCCTAGAGGTGGCGTTTCCTGATCGCCCGCAGGGCGAATCGCGCCGGGTCGACGGCATCCAGCAAGTCGGCCTCCAGGGGCAGGGGCTCCCCTTCCAGGCTGCCGACCAGCGTCTCGGCCAGCAGGTTCGCCCATACCAAGCCACGCGAGGCATAGCCGAGCAGCCCGTATAGACCGCCCTGACGGGGCAGGTCGCGCAATTGCGCCGCCGTCGAGTCGGGCAGGTCGGACATGTCCGGCAATGACCCGGCGATGGGAAGGCGATCCGGCGGCACCGGACGAAAACCGACCCGGCTGGCAAAGCCGGCCGGGTCCAGGGCAAGACCGGGGACCAGGCCGCCGAGTCGCGCCATGTTGCCGAGATCGCATTCAGGCCGCGGTTCCGGGTCGGCGTCGCTATCGTAGGAAGCGCCGACCGCGTGGCGGCCATCCACGGCCGGCGCGGCATAGCCGTCCCGGCAGATCGCCGAGGGCAGATCCGGCATCAGGCCTGCCGGCACCAGGGTGACCTGGCCGCGCATGGATTTGATCGGCAGATCGCTGGCCTGGCGCAGGCGGACCGCATCGACACCGTTGGCAAGGATCAGGATGGGCGCCTCGGCCAGGCAGGCGCCGTCCTCGGCCATGACCCGCCATGTCGTACCGACACCTTCGATGCCGGATACGGCCTGCCCGAACAGTGTATCCACGCCATCGCCCGCCAAGTCCAGGGCGGCCCGGCATAGGCTGGGCGGCTGGGCCAACCCGCCCAG
>JAAXVP010000175.1 GCA_013335435.1 Thiobacillus sp.
CACCGGTTCGATCACGTCGATCCAGGCCGTGTACGTGCCCGCCGACGACTTGACCGACCCGTCGCCGGCGACCACCTTCGCCCACCTGGACGCCACCCTGGTGCTGTCCCGCCAGGTCGCCGAGCTGGGTATCTACCCCGCCGTGGACCCGCTCGACTCCACCTCCCGGATCCTCGATCCCCTGGTGGTCGGCGACGAGCACTACACGGTCGCCCGTTCCGTGCAGTCGACCCTGCAGCGCTACAAGGAACTGCGCGACATCATCGCCATCCTGGGCATGGACGAATTGTCGCCCGAGGACAAGCTGGTGGTGTCCCGCGCCCGCAAGATCCAGCGCTTCCTGTCGCAGCCCTTCTTCGTGGCCGAGGCCTTCACCGGCGCCCAGGGCAAGTACGTGTCGCTCAAGGACACCATCGCCGCCTTCAAGGCGATCGTGGCCGGCGAGTACGACCACCTGCCCGAGCAGGCCTTCTACATGGTCGGCACCATCGACGAGGCCGTCGAAAAAGCCAAGACCATCCAGTAAACAGGTGAAGGGTTAAGGGTTAAGGGTTAAGGGTAAAATCGTGATGCCCATCAGCCCTTCCCCCTTCCCCCTTCCCCCTTCACAGGGTTAACAACATGGCAATGACCATCCATCTGGACATCGTGAGCGCGGAAGCCTCCCTCTACTCGGGTCTCGCCGAGTTCGTGGTGGTCCCGGCCGAGATGGGCGAAGTGGGTATCTATCCCCGCCACGCCCCGCTGCTCACCCGGATCAAGCCCGGTTCGGTGCGCATCAAGTCGCCGGACAAGGTTGAAGAGGATCTCATTTTCGTCTCCGGCGGCATCCTGGAGGTGCAGCCGGGCGTGGTGACCATCCTGTCCGACACCGCCATTCGCGGTGCCGACCTCGACGAGGCGCGCGCCCTGGAAGCCAAGAAGCAGGCCGAGGAGGCCATGGCCAACCGCACCGGCGCCATGGAATATGCCCAGGCCCAGGCCGAACTGGCCCAGGCCGTCGCCCAGCTACAGGCTATCGACAAGCTGCGCAAGCATCGTCACTGAGCGCTTCGAGCATCGAGAAAAGGGCAGCCCAGGCTGCCCTTTTGTTTTTCCCGCACCGTATAATTTCGCGACCTGATAGAACCGGATAACCGGCCAAATGACCCGCCCCCTTACCGTAGTCGTCCTTGCCGCCGGCAAGGGCACCCGGATGAAATCCGACCTGCCCAAGGTGCTGCACCCGCTGGCTGGCCGGCCCCTGATCGGCCATGTCCTGGCCGCTGCCGACACCCTCGAGCCGACGCGCATCTGCGTGGTATACGGTCATGGTGGCGAGACCCTGCCCAAGGCGATCGCTCGCGACGATGTCGCCTGGGCCTTGCAGGAACCGCAACTGGGTACCGGCCACGCCGTCCAACAGGCCCTGCCGCACGTCGATATGGCCGGCGACGTCCTCATCCTGTACGGCGACGTACCCCTGATCCGCCCGGAAACCCTGCAGGAGATGGTGCTGATCGCAGGCGAGGGTGCCCTTGCCCTGCTCACGGTCAAGCTGGCCGACCCCTCGGGTTACGGACGTATCGTCCGCAACGCGCGCGGCCAGGTCGAGCGCATCGTCGAGCACAAGGACGCGAGCCCCGAGGAACTGGCCATCCATGAGGTCAACACCGGCATCCTGTGCCTGTCCGCGGCCAAGCTGGCTGCCTGGCTGGACCGCCTGACCAACGACAATGCCCAGGGCGAGTACTACCTGACCGACGTGATCGCCATGGCCGCCGCCGAAGGTGAGCGCATACTTCCCTGCCATCCTTCGGCCGAATGGGAAGTCCTGGGCGTGAACAGCCGCGCCCAGCTGGCCGGCCTGGAACGCCGCCTGCAAGGCAACATCGCCGAGGGTCTTATGGCCGCCGGGGTGACCCTGGTCGACCCGGCCCGGCTCGACGTCCGGGGCAGCCTGGAGTGCGGCCGGGACTGCCTGATCGACGTCAACTGCGTGTTCGAAGGCCGCGTGGTTATCGGCGAAAATACGATAGTAGGCGCTAACTGCGTGATCAAGGACGCAGAGATCGGCGCCGGCGTCGAGATCAAGCCGTTCTGCCATATCGACGGCGCCAGCATAGGCGCCGACGCCATCATCGGCCCCTATGCCCGCCTGCGGCCAGGCACCGAATTGGCCGAGGAGGTCCACATCGGCAACTTCGTCGAGCTGAAGAATGCCCAGGTCGGCTTCAATTCCAAGATCAACCATCTCTCTTACGTCGGCGATGCCACTGTGGGCCGCAAGGTCAACATCGGCGCCGGCACCATCACCTGCAATTACGACGGTGCCAACAAGCACCGCACGGTGATCGAGGACGAGGCCTTCATCGGCTCCGACACCCAGCTGGTCGCCCCGGTCACGGTCGGCCGCGGCGCCACCCTGGGTGCCGGCACCACCCTGACCAAGGACGCCCCGCCCGACCAGCTCACCCTGTCGCGGGCCAAGCAACTCACCCTGTCCGGCTGGAAACGGCCGGTGAAGAAGCAGAGTGACAAGTGACGCAAATGCGTGACAAAAGGGCGTTACAAAAAAGCGAGGTAGCTATGAGGAATTACCACCTAAGGCTGGCAGCGGGTTTTGTCACTCGTCACGCCTTTCTTGTCACTCGTCACTGGGGTTAGATATGTGCGGAATCGTCGGTGCCATCGCCCAACGCGACATCGTCCCGATCATCGTCGAGGGGCTCAAGCGCCTGGAATACCGAGGCTACGATTCGGCCGGCGCCGCCGTCTTGCATGACGGCAAGCTGGAGCGGGTGCGCCGGGTCGGCCGGGTGGCAGAGATGGCCGCCGGGGCCACGGCCCAGGGCCTGGCCGGGCCGCTCGGCATCGGCCACACCCGCTGGGCGACCCACGGGGGTGTCACCGAGTACAACGCCCATCCGCATATCTCGAAAGGCGAGATCGCCGTGGTCCACAACGGCATCATCGAGAACCACGAGGAACAGCGCCAGCGCCTGACCGGCCTGGGCTACGTGTTCGAGTCGCAGACCGACACCGAGGTGATCGCCCATCTCGTGCATCATTACTACAGCCAGGACCACGATCTGCTGACCGCCACGCGCAAGGCCGTGGCCGAATTGAAGGGCGCCTATGCCATCGGCGTGGTCGCCCTCGCCTCGCCCGACATGGTCTGCTGCGCCCGCATGGGTTGCCCGCTGCTGATCGGTCGTGGCGAAGGAGAAAACTATTTTGCCTCCGATGTCTCCGCCATCCTTTCCGAGACCCGCCGGGTCATCTATCTGGATGAGGGCGACGTCGCCGCCGTGAGCCGCGACGGCGTCCGCATCGTCGACCGCGACGGCCAGCCGGTCGAGCGCGCCGAACGCCTGTCCGAGGTCGCCGCCGACGCCATCGAGCTGGGCCCCTACGACCACTACATGCAGAAGGAAATCCACGAGCAGCCCCGCGCCACGGCCGACACCCTGCAAGGGGTGATCGAGGCCGGTGTGACGCCCGAGCTGTTCGGCGCCGAAGCGGCCGACGTGTTCGGCGCCATCGACAGCGTCCTGATCCTGGCCTCGGGAACCAGTTATTACGCCGGCCTGGTCGGCAAGCAGTGGCTGGAGTCGCTCGCCCGCATCCCGTGCAATGTCGAGCTGGGCCACGAATACCGCTACCGCGACTCCATCGCCAACCCGCGCCAGCTGATCGTCACCATCTCGCAGTCGGGCGAGACCCTGGACACCATGGAGGCGCTCAAGCGCGCCAAGTCGCTCGGCCACGAACACACCCTGTCGATCTGCAACGTCCAGGAAAGCGCCCTGCCGCGCGCCTCCAGGCTGGTGTTCTACACCCGTGCCGGGGCCGAGATCGGGGTCGCCTCGACCAAGGCCTTCACCACCCAGTTGTGCGCACTGTTCATCCTGGCGCTGACCCTCGCCAAGCAGCGCGGCCAGCTCAGCGCCGAGGCCGAATGCGAACACCTGGAAGCTCTGCGCCAGTTGCCCGGCAGCGTCCAGCACGCCCTCAACCTGGAACCCCAGATCAAGGTCTGGGCCGAGCAATTCGCCGACAAGGAGCACGCCCTATTCCTGGGCCGCGGCCTTCACTACCCGATCGCCCTGGAAGGCGCCCTCAAGCTCAAGGAGATCTCCTACATCCACGCCGAGGCCTACCCGGCCGGGGAACTGAAGCACGGCCCCCTCGCCCTGGTCGACGAGAAGATGCCGGTGGTGGTGATCGCCCCCAACGACAGCCTGCTGGAAAAGGTGAAATCCAACATGCAGGAGGTACGCGCCCGCGGCGGCCAGCTATTCGTCTTCGCCGACCTCGACAGCCACTTCGGCGAGGCCGAGGCGGTGCACGTCATCCGGACGCCGCGCCACGCCGGCCTGCTGTCGCCGGTCATCCACGCCATTCCGGTGCAGTTGCTGGCGTATCATGCCGCATTGAAGAAGGGTACCGATGTGGACAAGCCGCGCAATCTGGCCAAATCGGTGACCGTTGAATGATGTCTGGGCGGGAACGCTGACTAGAGCAAATAAAGTTCGTCGGATCCGAATAAAGTTCGTCGAATCTGACGATAGAAAAGGGTCAGAGGGCCCTTCGACATATCACAGGTCGAGTACTGGGAATAGAACCTGACCCACCAGCCAGAGTACTACGCGACGGGTGGTTCTCGGCCTGAGCGGACGTTGGTTTCCGTTGCTGTTTTGGCCGGTTTTCGAAAACAAAAGCAGACGTTGAAGTTTGGTCGTGCATGATGTGATCAGCCAAGTTTACCGGATTGATCAAGCACGGCATACTTTTCAGCCATACTGCCACTGTTGGTTGTATATGCTGGCTGCTCCACTCTCGTCGTTAGAATCTCCCTCCTTTGGGGTGCAAATGGATTTCTCGTCCTCAACCGAAGCGAAGGATATGGGTCTTTACGTGTCGTTCGAATCGTGGACTCGCAAGCGAAAAATTGTTTCGATTGGAACAAACACCGGTGCTGAAAAGCTGCCGTTCCAAGACTGGCACCATTTTAAGGAAGCCTTCACCCCAGAGATCATCGCTCGGGCTGCCAGCGAATGCGGGCATAGCGTTCATACGTGTATTGACCCATTTGGAGGCTCGGGAACGACTGCTTTAGCTTGCCAATTTCTAGGCATTTCCCCCACCACTATTGAGGTCAATCCCTACCTCGCCGACCTTATCGAAGCAAAGCTTCAGTCGTACGATGCTGATGACTTGGCGTTGGACTTAAGTCGCATCGTAAGGGCAACTTCTGGACGTTGTGGACGCTTAGAGAGATTTACCGGACTACCGCCAACCTTCATTGAGGCAGAAGGTATGGAGCGGTGGGTATTTGATGCCGCCATCGCTGAGCGCATCGCCTGTCACCTCGATGCAATTGAAGCATTGGAGCGACCGCACCATCAGCGACTGTTCAGGATTCTTCTTGGAGGTATGCTGATTGCTGTCAGCAACGTTGTGGTCAACGGCAAGGGGCGTCGTTACAGGGGCAGTTGGAGGTCACGCGAGACCCAACCCCGCAGTGTCGATGAACTGTTTCAGAGTCGGGCCCAGAACGCCATCACAGAGATCCATCAGTACCGGTTCCGTCGCCATTGCGGATATACGCTTCTGAGGGGCGATTGCCTTACGCAGATCCCGCAGGCACTGGGTGCTGACTTAGCGGTCTTTTCGCCGCCGTATCCCAATTCCTTCGACTACACCGACGTCTACAACGTCGAACTTTGGATGCTTGGGTACTTGTCCAGTCCGGATAGTAATCGTGTGCTGCGCACGTCGACCCTCTGTTCGCATGTTCAGATTAAGCGTGACTTTGGTCCTCCACCGACCGGATCACGCCGGTTGAGTTTGGCGCTTGGAAAACTCCGCAAGGTCAGAACAGAACTTTGGTCTCCGTGGATTCCGGACATGGTTGGAGGCTACTTCCATGATATGCAAAAGGCCCTGAGCTTGTTGCATGGCAAGCTCAATACCTGTGGCGAGTTGTGGGCAGTCGTCGGTGACAGTCGTTACGCTGGAGTTCGTATCCCAGTTGCTGCCATTCTGGCTGACCTAGCACCCGTCCTTGGCTATCGCGTTCTTAAGCTGGAGCCGTTTCGTTCAATGCGCTCATCAGCTCAACAGGGGGGGCGGTGCGAACTCGATGAAACATTGCTCGTCCTTCAGAAAAACACCTAACAGCAATGGGAAAAGTTCATTTGTCCATTGGCGCTTTCGAGTTTTTGGCGTTCTCGGTCCTGGCCTTCTTCGGTGTAGGGTAGATGGGCCACGCCCAAAGCGCCACGTTCAGCTTCTTGGCTCGATCAACTTCGTGGCCCACCGCTTCGGCGACATCGGGAGTCTTGCGCATGTCGTAACAGCACAAAGCAGCCATGCGACAAAAATGATCATTCCGATAGTCGTTCGCCTGATCCACTCCATCAGTAACCGCGGCCTTGTTGGTAGCAACCGGTACGTCATTTCCCGTATGAGTAAAGCTCTTGACGACCTTTAGCTCTAAGATTGCGTGATACGTCCACTTTGAGTTATCGATTGGATCCTGCTCGTCTAGGCGGAAGTCACAGCGTCCCATAACAGACGTGACCTCCTGAGAGACACGGACTGGTTGAAACGCGAGCTGGCCGGTCAGAGCACTGTGGAGGATCTTCTGTATTCCCTTCTCGGATTCACGTACCGGAATGCACTTATCTTGGTCCTCCCAGAGGTCACGAGCCAATTCAGAGGCCGTTGGTGTTTTCAACAGTTGCTCGTGGAGCACGTCAAGTAGATTCTTTATGTAGTCCAATGTCAGATTGGCTGAATTGAGTGACACCTCGTGACATTCATCCGGGTGCGCCAGCCCCGTCGGGTAAACGCTCAAAATGGTGTCATCATCTGCCGCATCGTAGTAGATAGCTGGAGATGCGCCAACGCCAAGCGAGTCTATAACGTACGCAAACCGCTGCTGGTCTGTCCCCTCTGGCAGTGCTATGCCAACCCCCTTTGCTAAACGGGCTGCCCCAAACCAGATATACCCAGCGAGCTCCGTATTCCCTCGATCAAACCGCGGCTGATCGTTTAGGACAAGTCCGTCAATATTCGGAACAGCAGTCATAACGAACACGGCCGGCGCTATCTTCAGCGTATCCGGACTGCGACTGCGCCGTTTCTGGATGATTTTGGCAGCCGCATGGCAGAACTGGGTAAAGGGTGGCGCGTCCTGATTGTATCCGAGGACTAAACCGCTCGCGCGGTAGGGGTGGTTCTACCCGGCGGTCTGGGTAATGCCGAGGTCGTGGCCCCAGGGCCTAGGTTGTGGAATGAGGCAATCCGCCTCGTTCCATGACAGGAGGCCACCATG
>JAAXVP010000176.1 GCA_013335435.1 Thiobacillus sp.
AGGCCAGGGCCGCGGCGGTGGGCTCGTTGATGATGCGCTTCACTTCCAGGCCGGCGATGCGGCCGGCGTCCTTGGTGGCCTGGCGCTGGCTGTCGTTGAAGTAGGCCGGCACGGTGATGACCGCCTCGGTGACTTCCTCGCCAAGGTAGTCCTCGGCGGTCTTCTTCATCTTCTTCAGGACCTCGGCGGAGATCTGCGGCGGGGCCTTCTTGTCGCCGCGCACCTCGACCCAGGCGTCGCCGTTGTCGGCCTGGAGGATCTTGTAGGGCATCAGGTCGATGTCCTTCTGGACTTCCTTCTCGACGAAGCGACGACCGATCAGGCGCTTGATGGCGTACAGGGTGTTCTTCGGGTTGGTCACCGCCTGGCGTTTGGCCGGGGCGCCGGCCAGGATCTCGCCGTCCTCGGCGTAGGCGATGATGGACGGAGTGGTGCGGGCGCCTTCGGAGTTCTCGATGACCTTGGGCTTGCCGCCTTCCATGATGGCGACGCAGGAGTTGGTGGTACCGAGGTCGATGCCGATGATCTTGGCCATGATGCTAATTCCTCAAAGAAATATTGGACTGGTTCGGATATGGGTATTGCTTGGTGTTCTTCAAGTTCCGAGCGGCTGTTTTTCTTCCGTCATTCCCGCGCACGCGGGAATCCAGTTTCATTCGGCTGGGTTCCCGCCTGCGCGGGAACGACAAAACCCTGCCGGCTACGGCTCACTTGGGTTTGGTGACCATGACCAGGGCGGGACGCAGGACGCGGTCGTTCAACAGATAGCCCTTCTGCAGGACCTGGGCGACGCTGTTCGGCTCGCCCTCGCCATCGACCATGCCGATGGCCTGGTGGGCGTTGGGGTCGAACTTGGCGCCGAGCGGATTGACCTCGACGACACCGTGGCGCTCGAACACGCTGACCAACTGCTTCAGGGTCAGCTCGACGCCGCTCATCAGGCTTGAAAGGCTGGCGTTGCCGCCGGTGGCCAGGGCGGCCTCCAGGCTGTCCTTGACCGCCAGCAGGTCGCCGGAAAATTTGTCGAGGGCGAACTTGCGCGCCTTCTCGACGTCGTCGGCGGCACGGCGGCGGGCATTCTCGGCCTCGGCCTTGGCACGCAACCAGGCGTCGTGGTGCTCCTGGGCCTGCAACTCGGCCTGGCGCAGCAACTCCTCCAGGCTGGGCATGGTTTCCTTCTCGGCCGCGCCTTGCGCGCCATCGTTGGCCGCTTCGGCGGCGTTCATTTCTGGTTCGGACATGACTGACTCCTGACTGCAATCCCACGGGTAATGGGGCCGGCAGTCGATATTTCAAGGGGTGGGGTTCAGATTTCTTCGGATGACTCGATCTGGTCGAGCCGGATGATGTGTTCCCGGCCGGCGTCGTCGCGCAGGACCAGCCACTCGGCGCCTTCCTTCGTGTAGACGTCGAGGGGCAGGCCGGCCAGTTCGCCCGCCCCGCGGCAGTTCAGTTTGAGCCGGCGCCGCTTGAGGACGGCGAACTCCAGCCGTTCGTGGGCGACGCAGGCGATCGGGGCGTAGTCGGACATCAACGCAGGTGAACGCGCGATTCCAGCCACGGCCGCACCGAGGAACCGATGGCGGTGCCGAGGCGGCGGGCCAGGCGGTCGGCCAGGTTTTCCTGGGGTGTGAAGTCGACGATGTCCTCCGCCTTGACCACCTCGCGGGCGACGTAGTCGAGGCTGCCCATGCCGTCGGCCAGGCCCATGTCGATGCTGGCGGCACCGCTCCAGACCAGGCCGCTGAAGGTGTCCTCGGACTCCTTCAGGCGCTTGCCACGGCCTTCCTTGACCACGTGAATGAACTGCTGGTGGATCTCCGCCAGCATGGCCTTGGCGTGCTCGGCCTGGCCGGCATCGACCGGCGAGAACGGATCCAGGAAGCCCTTGTTCTTGCCGGCGGTGAGCAAACGGCGTTCGACGCCCAGCTTCTGCATGGTGCCGGTGAAACCGAAACCGTCCATCAGGACACCGATGGAACCGACCAGCGAGGCCTTGTCGACGAAGATCTTGTCGGCGGCGGCGATGATGTAGTAGCCGCCCGAGGCGCACACGTCGTCGACCACGGCGTAGACCGGGATCTTCGGATTCAGGCCGCGCAGGCGGCGGATCTCGTCATAGACCTGGCCGGCCTGGACCGGCGAACCGCCCGGGCTGTTGCAGCGCAGGACCACCGCCTTGGTCTTCTTGTCCTCGAAGGCCGAGCCCAGCGCGGCGATGATGTCGTCGGCCAGAATACCGTCCTCGCCGCCGATCTCGCCCTGCAACTCGATCAGGGCGGTGTGCTCCTTGCTGGTGAATTCGCCGTCCTCCTTGTTCGCCACCATGAGCAGCAGGGCGAACAGGAAGATGAACCAGAGCGACTTGAACAGGATGCCCCAGCGCCGGGCCCGGCGCATTTCCTCGATGTTGGCCAGGAGGACGCGTTCGAGGACGCCGCGCTCGCTGTTCCGTTCGGCCGCCGAGACTTCGTTTTCTTCAGACATGTGGGAAGCTCCCTAAATATTTCGTGCAGTATATCCGGGCCGGGCTCAGGCGTTCGCGCGCAGCCAGTCGGCCAGTTCGGCGAAGCTGGCGCACAGGGCGACCGGCCCGAAGTCGGCCAGGTACTCGGCCGGGTGGGCGCCGTAGCCGGCGGCCAGGGAATCGATGCCGGCGTTGCGCGCCATCTGGAGATCGTGGCTGGTGTCGCCGATCATCAGGGCCCGCTCCGGGGCCACCATCAGTTCGTCGAGCAACTCCTCGATCATGGCCGGGTGCGGCTTCGAGAAGGTCTCGTCGGCGGTGCGCGAGGCATGGAAGTATGGCTCCAGGCCGCTGTGGCCGAAGGCCCGCTTGAGGCCGTGCCGAGCCTTGCCGGTGGCCACGGCAAGCAGGTGGCCGCCGGCATGCAGGTCCTCGATCAGCTCGCGGGCACCCTCAAAGAGCCGGATCTCATGGTCCTGGCCCAGGTAGTGGTGGCGATAGCGCTCCACCAGCATGGGGATTTCCGCCTCGTCCTTGTCGGGAAACAGGGTCTGCACCGCCTCCTTGAGGCCCAGGCCGATGATGTGGCTGGCCGCCTCCCGGCTCGGCACCGGCCAACCCAGGTCGGCGCTCGACTGCTGGATGCAGGCGACGATGGTCCCGGCCGAGTCCATCAGGGTGCCGTCCCAGTCGAAGATCAATAGGTCGTAACGCTTGCTCATCTGTCCAATCCGTTCACGAAGGCCTGCAAATCATCCGGCAGCGGGGCCGCGAACTCCAGCCGCTTGCCGGTCAACGGATGGAACAGCTCGATCCGCGCCGCATGCAGGAACATGCGTTTCAGGCCCTGCTTCTTCAAGGCCCGGTTGAGTTCGAAATCGCCGTACTTGTCGTCGCCGGCGATGGGGTGCTTGAGGGCCGCCAGGTGGACCCGGATCTGATGGGTGCGGCCGGTCTTCAGTTCCGCTTCGAGCAGGCTGAAATCGCCATGGTGGCCGACCAGGCTGAAGATGGTGTGGGCGTGCTGACCGGCTTCGTCGACCGCCACCCGGCGCTCGCCGTCGTCGGTGTGGAACTTGCGCAGGGCCAGCTTGACGTGGCGCGTCTGGTCGCGCCAATGGCCGACCGCCAGGGCCAGATAGGTCTTGCGCACCTCGCCCTCGCGCAGCATGCGGTGCAATTCGACCAGGGCCGAACGCTTGAGGGCGACCAGCAGGATGCCGGAGGTCTCCTTGTCGAGCCGGTGCGCCAGTTCCATGAACCTGCACTCGGGCAGTTCCCTGCGCAGTTGTTCGATGATGCCCAGGCTGACCCCGCTGCCGCCGTGCACGGCCTGGCCGGCCGGCTTGTCGATCACCAGGAGGGCGTCGTCGCGATAGATCACCCGGCCGAGCAGGGACTTGCCGATCTTGGCCAGTCCGGGCGGGGCGTCGGGTTCGGCCACCCGCACCGGCGGGATGCGCACCTCGTTGCCCAGGTCCAGGCGCTGTTCCGGCTTGGCGCGCTTGCCGTCGACCCGTACCTCGCCCTCGCGCAACATGCGGTAGACCCGGCTCTTGGGCACCCCCTTCAGGCGCTTGAACAGGTAATTGTCCAGGCGTTGGCCGGCCGCCTCGTCGCCGATCGTGACCTTTGTTACGGCATCTTTGCGAGTTTCCTGCATTCCTCTTATACTTCCATCCGCTTTGAAGGGTGTCCCGCGGGACACTGAGTAGTTTGGCCCAGTCAAGACCCGGCCAGACCCACCGAAGCACCGGTTAATGACGCTCACCGGAGCGTTCGTCCCGGTCACCGACGTTCACGGACCCAAGGTCGCGACAAATCGCCCTGCGGTGCATGCCGAACGCTCCGACGTGGCCGGTCGAGCCGAAAAGCAGCGATGGTAACGTATTTGATGCGTAGACCGTACCCGGATAACTCCATGCCGATGAAAACCGGCGGGAAAAGAAAGATAAACCGACAGAACATGCACGAGACCACGCGCGAACCCATTCCGACCGCTTAATCCCCTGCCTCGCTTTGCCGCCGCGATCAGACGCGGCTGGGTTTATCACCCCGGGGCGCGGTTGCGCAGGGGTAAAAAATGAAAAGAATGCTTTTCAACGCGACGCAGGCGGAAGAACTCCGCGTCGCCATTGTCGACGGCCAGAAACTGGTCGACCTCGACATTGAGTCCGCCTCCAAGGAACAACGCAAGGGCAACATCTACAAGGGCATCATCACCCGCGTCGAGCCCAGCCTGGAAGCCTGCTTCGTCGACTACGGCACGGAGCGCCACGGTTTCCTCCCGTTCAAGGAAATCTCCCGCGCCGCCCTCGGCAGCGGCGACATGCGCGGTCGCGTCCATGACAACATCAAGGAAGGCATGGAGCTGATCGTCCAGGTGGAGAAGGACGAGCGCGGCCACAAGGGCGCGGCGCTGACCAACTTCATCAGCCTGGCCGGTCGCTACCTGGTCCTGATGCCGAACAACCCGCGCGGCGGCGGCGTCTCCCGCCGCATCGAGGGCGAGGAACGCAACGAACTGCGCGACGCCCTGGCCCAGCTGGAAGTCCCCGGCGGCATGAGCCTGATCGGCCGCACCGCCGGTATCGGCCGTGCCGTGGAAGAACTCCAGTGGGACCTCAACTACCTGCTCCAGCTCTGGACCGCCATCGACGGCGCCGCCAAGGGCCAGAAGGGTGCCTTCCTGATCTACGCCGAATCCAGCCTGGTGATCCGCGCCATCCGCGACTACTTCACCCCGGACATCGGCGAGCTGCTGATCGACACCCCGGCCATCTTCGAGCAGGCCAAGCAGTTCATGGCCCACGTGATGCCCGGCAACGTCGGCAAGGTGAAGCTGTACGCCGACAGCGTGCCCCTGTTCTCGCGCTTCCAGATCGAACACCAGATCGAGACCGCCTATTCCCGCGAGGTGCCCCTGCCCTCCGGCGGCGCCCTGGTCATCGACCACACCGAGGCCCTGGTCGCCATCGACGTCAACTCGGCCCAGGCCACCCGCGGTGCCGACATCGAGCAGACCGCCTTCAACACCAACCTGGAAGCGGCCGAGGAAGTCGCCCGCCAGATGCGCCTGCGCGACCTCGGCGGCCTGATCGTGATCGACTTCATCGACATGGAGAACCAGAAGAACCAGCGCGAGGTGGAAGATCGCCTGCGCGATTCCCTGCACCATGACCGCGCCCGCATCCAGGTCGGCAAGATCTCCCGCTTCGGCCTCATGGAGATGTCGCGCCAGCGCCTGCAACCCTCGCTCGGCGAGACCAGCTACGTCACCTGCCCGCGCTGCTCCGGCACCGGCCACGTGCGCAGCACCGAGTCCTTCGCCCTGCACCTGCTGCGCATGCTGCAGGAGGAGGCCATGAAGGAGAACACCGGCGCCCTGCACATCCAGGCCCCGGTCGAGGTCGCCACCTACCTGCTCAACGAGAAGCGCACCGACATCCTCAACATCGAGGCGCGCCACAAGGTCGAACTGGTCCTGATCCCGAACATCCATTTCGAGACCCCCAAGTACACCCTGGCGCGCCTGCGCCACGACCAGCTCAACCAGGTCGAGGTCGTCGCCGCCAGCTACCAGATGATGGAACGCCCGGCCGAAGAGGAAGTCACCGGCACTGCCGCGCAGAAGCCGGAACGCGCCCAACCGATGGTCCAGGGCATCACCCCGAGCCAGCCGGCCCCGACACCGTCCGCGCCGGCCGCCACCGCCCCGGCTGAAGCCAAGCCGGGCTTGTTCGGCCGCATCATGGGCTGGCTGCGTGGCATGAATACCGAAGCCCCGGCCACCCAGGAAGAGAAGAAAACCGAAACGAAGCGCGATGCCAAGGACAGCCGGCGCGGTCGCGAGGCCCGCGAGGGCCGCGATTCCCGTCGTGGCCGTGGTGAACGTGGCGAGCGCGGTGAACGCAGCGAACGCGGCGAGCGCCAGGAAGGCCGCAAGGAAACCGAAGCCCGCGGCAGTCGTGGTGGCGAGGCCCGCGCCGGCAAGCCGGAGCGTGGCGAGCGTCAGCCCCGTGGCGAGCGCACTGAACGTAGCGAACGCGGCGAGCGCCAGGAGCGGCCGGAACGCCAGCCCCGCGGTGAACGTGCCGAGCGCGGTGAACGCAGCGAACGCCCCGAACGCAGCGAGCGTGGCGAGCGCCAGGAACAGCGGCCGCGCCGTTCGCCCATCCCCGCCAATCCGGATGCCGTCGAGGTCCAGGCCAACATTCCGAGCCAAGTCGAGGAAGTCGCCGAGGACATGGCCCAGGCCGGTGAAACCCAGCGCCGTGGCCGCCGACGCGGTCGCGGTCGCCGTGGCGAAGGCCGCAGCGAGGAAGCCGCCGCCATCGCCGCCGAGACGGTCAGCGAACTGATTGCCGAAAGCAGCGAACCTGCCAGCGAAACGCTGCTCCCCGTGCCGGTCGAAGCCGCGCCGGTTGCAGCCGTGTCCGTCGAGGCTGTGCCAGCCGAGACTGCGCCGTTTGTAGCTGCACCGGTAGAGGCCGCCGCGGCCGAAGCCATGACTGCCGTCGCCGAAGCGGCCGCGCCGGTGGCGGAAGCCGAAGCGGTCGCGGAAGCCGTGCCTGCCCAGGCCATCGAAGCGCCCAAGCCGGTCGAACCGGTCACCCTGCCCGAGGCCGACTTGGCCAGCGCCGGCCTGGAACTGGTGGAGACCCACGGCGCCGAGACCGCCGCCACGGAGACCGCCGTCGAGTCCAACCCATCCGGACAACGCCGCCGCCGCCGTGTGCCCAAGCAGGAAGACACCGCGGCCGAACCGCTGATGCTGGTGGAAACCGCAGGCAGCCCGGCCGCAGCCGAGCCGGTTGCCGAGCCCGTAGCC
>JAAXVP010000446.1 GCA_013335435.1 Thiobacillus sp.
GCGAGCAGCAGGCCGCCGGCCAGTCCGGCGCCGGCGCCCGCCACGGCGGCGGCGTCGCCGTGCCCGGCCAGGCCGGCGGCGCCGAGCACGGCCAGGGTGACGGGTAGCAGGTAGGCCCAGAGGCCGACCTTGACCAGGTCTTCCTCGGCCATGGTCACGGTGACCTCCTGGCCGGGGCGGACGTCGCCGCAGTCGAGGGCGATGGGCTGACGCTTGCGGTTGAAGAAGCGGCCGAGGCCGGAGATGGCGCAGCTGTCCTGGCTGCCGCAGCTGCCGCAACCGCCCCGCTCGGTGGACTCGACGAAGCTGACGCCGCCGGCATTGCGGAGGACGCGAACGCGGGTCTCGATCATGGCCGGGCTCCGTGCAGGCGCCATCCCATGGCCCGGATGAAACGCCGGGCCATCTGGAACCGGGCGTTATCGCGCCCGGTTTCCGGCCGGGGGCTGGGGAGGGTGTCTCGCATCCAGTGCTGCCGGCGCAATTCACGGGCACGCAGGCTCATCATTCCGACCACCCCTCTGCATCCATGGCATCGAAGCGGCTGCCGTCGGCCATCTTCATGCGCCTGGCCATCCAGGCCGGCGGCTCGCTCAGCATGGCCTGGTTGAGACCGCACAGCAGTTCGTCGACCGCGCTGCCCTCGGGCACCTTCATGGGCTGGATGCCGGCCGCCATCAATTGCTTGATCGCCGAGCCGCCGACGGCGTTGCAATAGACCGCCGCGCAGTCCGAGAGGAGGGCGATCTTGGCGGCCAGCTTGCCTTCGTGGCCATCCATGGCGATGTCGCCGTCGTGGAACTCGACCGCCTCGACGATGCGGGCGTCGTTCTCGGACAGCTCGTAGATGACGAAGGCTTCGGCGGCGCCGAAGTGCTGGTCCACCGTCTTGCGGTCGGCGCTGGCGAAGGCGATCTTGACGCTCATTTCCGGGGCCGCCTCAGTGGAGTGGACGAGTTTCAGGTGACGCATGGCCTTCTCCTTCGCGCTCGGCATAGAGGGAGCGGTACGGCTCGATCTCGTGGTGGCCGTGCTCGACCAGCGTGTTGGCCAGGTCGAACAGGGTCTGCCGGGTGCCCCGGTAGCCGACCCATAGCTTCTGGTAGCCGCCGATCAGGTCGTATTGCGGGAAGCCGGCCCGGATCAGGGGCAGGCCCAGGCGGCGTGCCGTGTCGACGGCGTGGGAATTGCAGATGATCAGGTCGGCGCCGTGCTCCGCGATGGCCTTCTCGAGATCCTGCAGGTCGCCCAGCTTCACCTCGTCGACGGGTACCGCCTCGAGCACCGGCGACTTCGACGGCGCCACGGCGGCGCTGACTTCGCAGCCCATGCCCGCGACCAGGTCGGCCAGGCCGTAGAGCAGGTCCGGGTCGGCGGCGATGGCGATGCGCGCGAAGCCGAGCATGAAATGGGTGTCGACCATGGCGTCCTGGAGCTGGGCGCGCTGGCGCTCGATCTTCTCCGGCACCGGCTGGCCGCTGATCTCGGCCAGGGCGGCGACGAAGGCATCGACGTGGTCCAGGCCCATCAGGCTGTCGAAGCGCCGGTCCGGCACGCCGGTGCGTTCCTTGAGCAGGTCGGCGGCCGGATGCAGGGCGCGGCCCAGGACCAGGGTGGCGATCGATTCGCCCATGGCCTGGATGTCGCTGACCGTGGTGCCACCGACGGTGAGCGGGCTGAACTCCATGTCGGTAAGGTGGCCGTCCAGGGAGCCTGAGACATCCGGCAACAGGATCGGGCGCAGGCCGAAGGCCTCGACCAGGTCCTGGATATGTTCCAGGTCGCCGGGGGTCAGGTGGGCGCCGGCCAGGACGTTGACCTGCTTCTTGCGCTTGCCGACCCGGCCGGTGTCGGCCGGGACGACGCATTCGACGATGGCCTTGATGGCCAGGGCATAGCCCGATTCCAGGCAGCCGGTGTAGTCCGGCGTGTTCACCGGCACCACCGGGATGCCGTCGTATTCGGGATTCTGGGCGCGGAATTCCCTGACCAGGCGCTGGATGTCGGTGCCCTCGGTCTCCGAGAGTCCGGTGGTGGGCAGGCCGATCAGGGCCGGCTTGTTCTTCTCGGCGATGGTCCGCAAGCCCTGGATCACGTTGTCGTCGGCATTCATCACCGTGGAAACCTGATCCATCGCCGTCGTCTGCAGGGGAATCGGCTCG
>JAAXVP010000177.1 GCA_013335435.1 Thiobacillus sp.
CGGGCCGGCACCGCCCAGGTAGCGGTACAGGGGCAGGCCGGCCTCTTCGGCGGCGGCGCGGGCGCAGGCCATGGACACGGCCAGGGTGGCGTTGGCGCCCAGGCGCGACTTGTTGTCGGTGCCGTCGAGGTCGATCAGGGTCTTGTCGATGAAGGACTGCTCCTCGACGTCGAGACCCATGACGGCCTCGGCGATTTCGGTGTTCACGTGTTCGACGGCGTTCAATACGCCCTTGCCCAGGTAACGGGACTTGTCGCCGTCGCGCAGTTCGATGGCCTCGCGGCTGCCGGTGGAGGCGCCGGACGGTACGGCGGAGCGGCCGAGGACGCCGGATTCGAGCAGGACATCGGCTTCCACGGTGGGATTGCCGCGGGAATCCAGGATTTCGCGGGCGACTACATCGACGATTGCACTCATTATTTTCTCTCTTTTCACGTTATGCGCCCTTGTGAGGCGCGGATATCACGGCTTAACGCTGTCTTCGATAAAGCCGCGTTGTTTCACTAAAACATCAATCTCTTTAAGGGTCTCGATGAGCTCCCGCATCCGGCCCAGGGGCCAGGCATTGGGGCCGTCGGACAGGGCCTTGGCCGGGTCCGGGTGGGTCTCGGCGAACAGTCCCGAGACCCCGGCGGCGACGGCGGCGCGCGCCAGCACCGGGACGAATTCGCGCTGGCCGCCCGACGAGGTGCCCTGGCCGCCCGGCTGCTGCACCGAGTGGGTGGCGTCGAACACCACCGGGCAGCCGGTCTCGCGCATGATGGCCAAGCCACGCATGTCCGACACCAGGGTGTTGTAGCCGAACGAGACGCCCCGTTCGCAGGCCATGATCTGCTGGTTGCCGGTGGCCCTGGCCTTGTCGATCACGTTCTTCATGTCCCAGGGGGCGAGGAACTGGCCCTTCTTGATGTTCACCGGGCGACCGGCGCGGGCGACGTTCTGGATGAAGTTGGTCTGCCGGCACAGGAAGGCCGGGGTCTGCAGGACATCCACCACCTCGGCCACCTCGGCCAGCGGGGTGTCCTCGTGCACGTCGGTGAGCACCGGCACGCCGAGCTGCTTCTTCACCTCGGCCAGGATGCGCAGGCCCTCTTCCAGGCCCGGACCACGGTAGGACGCGCCGGAGGAGCGGTTGGCCTTGTCGAAGGACGACTTGTAGATGAACGGAACACCCAGCTCCGCGCACATCGCCTTGAGCTGGCCGGCGGTATCCATGGCCAGCTGCTCCGATTCGATGACGCAGGGCCCGGCGATCAGGAACAGGGGTTTGTCGAGACCAACCTCGAAGCCGCACAGTTTCACTTGCTTTCCTTGTTCTTCAGCGCGGCCTCGACGAAGGCCTTGAACAGCGGATGGCCGTCGCGCGGGTTGGAGGTGAACTCGGGGTGGAACTGGCAACCGACGAACCAGGGGTGGACGTCGCGCGGCAGTTCGACCATCTCGCACAGGTCGGTGCCGGGCGCCCGGCCGGAGACCACCAGGCCCTTGGCCTCCAGTTCGGCGAGCAGGGTGTTGTTGACCTCGTAGCGGTGACGGTGGCGCTCGGTGATCTCGGGCTTGCCGTAGACCTCGCGCGCCAGGGAGCCCTCGGCCAGCTTGCAGACCTGGCCGCCCAGACGCATGGTGCCGCCCAGGTCGGACTGGGCGTCGCGCTTCTCGACCTTGCCCGAGGCATCCAGCCACTCGGTGATCAGGCCGATCACCGGATAGGGGGTCTCGGCATCGAATTCGGTGGAGTGCGCACCGGCCATGTCGGCGACGTCGCGGGCGAACTCGACCACGGCCAGTTGCATGCCCAGGCAGATGCCCAGGTAAGGCACCTTGTGCTCGCGGGCATAGCGGATGGCGGCGATCTTGCCCTCGGTACCGCGCTTGCCGAAGCCGCCCGGCACCAGGATCGCGCTCATGCCCTCTAGCGGCGTGGTGTCGCCGCTTTCCAGCACCTCGGAGTCGATGTAGCGGATGTTCACCTTGCTGCGGGTATGGATGCCGGCGTGGCGCAGCGACTCGGTGAGCGACTTGTAGGACTCGGTCAGGTCGACGTACTTGCCGACGAAGGCGATGTCGACCTCGTGCTCGGGATGTTCCAGGGCGTCGACCAGGCGCTTCCAGACCGACAGATCGGCGGCCCGCGCCAGGATATTGAGCTTGTGGCAGACGATCTCGTCCAGCATCTGATCGTGCAGCATGGCCGGGATCTTGTAGATCGAATCGGCGTCCGGCACCGAGATCACCGCCTCGGCCTGGACGTTGGTGAACAGGGCGATCTTGCGTTTCTCGTCGGTGGGAATCTCGCGGTCGGCCCGGCAGAGCAGGATGTCGGGCTGGATGCCGATCTCGCGCAGTTCCTTGACCGAGTGCTGGGTCGGCTTGGTCTTCAGCTCGCCGGCGGTCGGGATGTAGGGCAGCAGGGTGAGGTGGATGAAGCAGGTATGGTCGCGGCCCTCCTCGATACCCATCTGGCGGATCGCCTCCAGGAAAGGCAGGGACTCGATGTCACCCACGGTGCCGCCGATCTCGACGATGGCCACCTCGGCATCCTTGGCGCCGGCCCGGATGTGCAGCTTGATCTCGTCGGTGATGTGGGGAATGACCTGGACCGTCTTGCCCAGGTATTCGCCGCGGCGCTCCTTCTTGATCACCGACTCGTAGATCTGGCCGGTGGTGAAGTTGTTGCGCTTGGACATCCTGGCCCGGATGAAGCGCTCGTAGTGGCCGAGGTCGAGATCGGTCTCGGCGCCGTCGTCGGTGACGAAAACCTCGCCGTGCTGGAACGGGCTCATGGTGCCGGGATCCACGTTGATGTACGGGTCCAGCTTCATGAGGGTGACCTTGAGGCCGCGCGATTCGAGAATCGCGGCCAGGGACGCGGCGGCGATACCCTTCCCGAGGGAAGAAACCACGCCGCCGGTGACGAACACGTATCGGGTCATCTGGGATGTCTATCGGGGTAATGCTGAATTTTACCGGAAGCCGGGGGAGGCTGGAAACAGGCGATGCATGACCGTTTTTTTGCCGCGTGGGTGAGGGCACCGTCCCTGGGTGTCATAATAAGTGGAAAATATGATAACCACCCCCATGCAAGACTCCCCCGACACCGATCCGGCCCACGAGGTCATCCAGTCCATCGTCATGCTGACCGAGCACCGCGACCAGCGTTCGCTCGAACAGAGCCTGCTGGTGACCCTGGAAGAGATGCTGGACGGCGTCGAAGGCTGGCTGCTCGACATCCCGGACGCGCACACCCAGTCCACGTTGCTGCACGGCAACCAGGCCACCCTGCCGAAATCGGTACTGGCGGTCGGCTTCGGCTTGACCGAGACCGACACGATCGGCTGGACCGACGTCGATGGCCGTGCCTTTCTCCTGGCCCGGCTACAGAACGGTGCGAACGATCACGCCCACCTGCTGGTGCTGGCCAGGCATTCCTGGCGGGAAACCGAACTGCCGGTCGTCGAAGGCATGATCCGGGTCTACCGCAATTTCATCGCCCTGCTGTTCGACAGCGAGAAGGACACCCTGACCGGCCTGTACAACCGGCGCAAACTGGCAGCGAAGTTCAAGGAGATCGCCGCCGCCCCGGCCTGGGGCCGGCGCCAGAAGGACCAGGGCACCGGCGACTACCTGGCGATCATGGACCTGGACCGTTTCAAGGCCATCAACGAAAGCCACGGCCACCAGATCGGCGACGAAGTCCTGCTGGTGTTCGCCAATATCCTGCGCCACACCCTGCGCGATACCGACCAGCTATACCGTTACGGCGGCGAGGAATTCGTCGCCATCCTGCACGAGGCACCCAACGACTCGATTGACGAGATCCTGGAACGGGTGCGCCGCAACGTCGAACAGCACGACTTCGCGCTGGTCGGCCAGTTCACCGTGAGCATCGGCTTCGCCCGCCTGGACGGTTGCGTATCGCCGCTCGACATCATGGCCAAGGCCGATCGTGCCCTCTACTTCGCCAAGGAGCACGGCCGCAACCAAGTGCGCGAGTACGAGAGCCTGGTCAACCAGCACCTGCTGGAGGAGATCCACCAGGACGGCCGCGTCGAGTTGTTCTGATCAGGCGTTCACAGGGTGGCACGGATTCGTGACGCGACTGCGTGACAAGCAAGGCGTGACATCAGGCGATTTTCGATTCGCATTACGCAACGCCTTCGTGTCACGCATCAAACTCCGTCACCCCACCCATTTCCTGGCGTTGCGGAACAACCTCAGCCAAGGCCCATCCTCCTGCCACTCGTCCGGCCGCCAGGAGTGCTGGATGGCGCGGAACACCCGTTCCGGGTGCGGCATCATGATGGTGAAGCGGCCGTCGGCCGTGGTCAGGCCGGTGATGCCGTCCGGGGAACCATTGGGGTTCAACGGATAGGTCTCGGTCTTGCGGCCGCGGTTGTCGACGTAGCGCAGGCAGACCTCGGCGGCCTTCCTGTCCGCCTTGCTGGCGAACACCGCCCGGCCCTCGCCGTGCGAGACCACGATGGGCATGCGCGAGCCGGCCATGCCGTCGAAAAGGATGGACGGCGTCTTGGCCACCTCGACCATGGCGAAACGGGCCTCGAACTGCTCCGACAGGTTGCGCTCGAAGCGCGGCCAGTGTTCGGCGCCGGGGATGATGGGGGCGAGCCGGCTGACCATCTGGCAGCCGTTGCAGACACCCAGGGCGAAGCTGTCGTCGCGCTTGAAGAAGGCCTCGAAGTCGTCGCGGGCTCGCTCGTGGTGCAGGATCGACGCGGCCCAGCCGCCGCCGGCGCCCAGCACATCGCCGTAGGAGAAGCCGCCGCAGGCCGCCAGGCCCTTGAATTTCTTGAGCGAAACCCGGCCGCTCAGGATGTCGCTCATGTGCACGTCGACCGCCTCGAAGCCGGCCTTGTGGAAGGCGGCCGCCATCTCGACCTGGCCGTTGACGCCCTGCTCGCGCAGGATGGCCACCTTGGGCCGCGCCTTGCGCGACTTCACGTAGGGCGCGGCGACATCCTCGTTGATATCAAAGCTCAATTTCGCGTGCAGGCCGGGGTTCTTCGGCTCGCCCTGGGCCTCGAATTCCTGCCGAGCGCAATCCGGATTGTCGCGCAGGGCCTGCATCCGGTAGCTGGTCTCCGACCAGGCCGCCAGGAGGTCGTCGCGCTCCTCGTCGAACACCGGCTTGCCCTCGCGCAGGACGCGGATGCGGTCCTTCTTGTTGAGGTGGCCGATGACGTAGATCTCGTCGCGCAGGCCGGCCTGGATGCAGAGGTCCATGACCGCCTTGGTGTCCTGGCGGCGCACCTGCAGGACGGCGCCCAGTTCCTCGTTGAACAGGATGCCGAACAGGCGCGAGGTGTAGGGCTCGTGCGGCTCCGGGGCACCCTCCACGTCGAGCATGATGTCCTCGTGCAAGCGGTGGTAGCGCAGTTCGTCGACGTCGACGTCGATGCCGGTGCGGCCGGCGAAGGCCATCTCGCACAGGGTGGCGAAGAGGCCGCCGTCGGAGCGGTCGTGGTAGGCCAGCACGGTACCGTCCCGGTTGAGCTTCTGGATCACCGCGAAGAAGGCCTTCAGGCGTTCCGGCACGTCGACGTCGGGGCAGGCGTCGCCCAGCTCGCCGTAGCAATTGGCCAGCACGGAGCCGCCCAGGCGGTTGTTGCCCTCGCCCAGGTCGAGCAGGATCAGGTCGGTGTCGCCGCAATCGGTGCGCAGCTGAGGGGTCAGGGTGCGGCGGGCGTCCGGGGTCGGCGCGAAGGCGGTGACGATGAGCGACAGGGGCGACACCACGGCCTTCTTGACGCCGTCGTCCTCCCAGGTGGTGCGCATGGACATCGAGTCCTTGCCCACCGGGATGGAAATGCCCAGCTCCGGGCACAGCTCCTTGGCCACGGCGCGCACGGTGTCGAACAGGGCGGCGTCCTCGCCCGGGTGGCCGGCGGCGGCCATCCAGTTGGCCGACAGGCGGATGTCGGAGATGTCGTTCACGGCGGCGGCGGCCAGGTTCATCACCGATTCGGCCACGGCCATGCGGCCGGAGGCGGCCGGGTCGATCAGGGCCAGCGGGGTGCGCTCGCCCAGGGCCATGACCTCGCCCAGGTTGGTGTCGTAGCCCAGGGTGGTGACGGCGCAGTCGGCCACCGGCATCTGCCACGGCCCGACGAACTGGTCGCGGGCGGTGTAGCCGCCCACGGTGCGGTCGCCGATGGTGATCAGGAAGGACTTGTTGGCCACGGTGGGGTGGCGCAGGACCCGGTAGGCGGCGTCGCGCAGGTCCAGGCCGTCGGCACTGAACGGCTTCAGCGTGGGCGCGACGTGCTTGACGTCGCGGGTCATCTTGGGCGGCTTGCCGAGCAGGACATCCATCGGCATGTCGACCGGCTTGTTCTTGAACTGGCGGTCGCTGACCACCAGCTGGTTCTTGCGCGTGGCCTTGCCGACCACCGCGAACGGGCAACGCTCGCGCTCGCACAGGGCCGCGAACAGGTCGAGGCTCTCGGGCGCGATGGCCAGGACGTAGCGTTCCTGGGCCTCGTTCGACCAGATCTCGCGCGGCGACATGCCGGGCTCCTCGCTGGGCACGTCGCGCAGTTCGAAGCTGGCGCCCAGGCCGGCGCCATGGGCCAGTTCCGGCATGGCGTTGGAGATGCCGCCGGCGCCGACGTCGTGGATGGACAGGATGGGGTTGGCCTCGCCCATCTGCCAGCAGCGGTCGATGACCTCCTGGGCGCGGCGCTGGATCTCCGGGTTGCCGCGCTGGACCGAATCGAAGTCCAGGGCCTCGGCGTTGGCGCCAGCGCCCAGGCTGGAGGCGGCGCCGCCGCCCAGGCCGATGAGCATGCCGGGGCCGCCGAGTTGGATCAAAAGCGTGCCGGGGGCGAATTCCTTCTTGAAGACGTGGTCCTCGCGGATGTTGCCCACCCCGCCCGCCAGCATGATGGGCTTGTGGTAGCCGCGCACCTGGCCATCCGGGGTGGCCAGCTCGAAGGCTCGGAAGTAGCCGGCCAGGTTGGGCCGGCCGAACTCGTTGTTGAAGGCGGCCGCGCCGATCGGGCCGTCGATCATGATCTGGAGCGGCGTGACGATGCGGCCCGGCTTGCCGTAGTCCTGCTCCCAGGGCTGCTCGAAGCCGGGGATGCGCAGGTTGGACACCGAGAAGCCGCACAGGCCGGCCTTGGGCTTCGACCCCGTTCCAGTAGCGCCCTCGTCGCGGATCTCGCCGCCGGAGCCGGTGGCGGCGCCCGGGAAGGGGGCGATCGCGGTCGGGTGGTTGTGGGTCTCGACCTTCATCAGCGTGTGCA
>JAAXVP010000178.1 GCA_013335435.1 Thiobacillus sp.
CCCAGACCTGGCGTCCGCCGCCACCGCCGCCGCCCAAGGTCAAGCCGGTGCCGCCGCCACCGCCGCCGCCTCCGGAGCCGCCGCCGTTCTCCTTCGCCTATTTCGGCCGCTGGGCCGAGCCGGACAAGGAGGTGGTGTTCCTGAAACGCGGTGAGCAACTGCTGCGCGTCAAGGCGGGGGATGTGATCAATGGTGCGTGGCGACTCGATCGCGTGGACAGGGGCGGCTTGGTATTTACCTATCTGCCGCTTAACATGCAGAAGACTATGAGGATCGAGCGATGAAAATCGGGATCATTTTGCTTTCTGCGGCTTTGCTGGCTGCCGGCTGTGCGTCGGACCGCGCCTACCGCGAAGGCGAGCGTCTGATGAACGAAGGGCAGACGGAAGAAGGCTTGAAACTGCTGGCCGAGGCGGCGCGTGAGCAGCCGAACAAGGTGGAATACCGGGCCGCCCTGGTGCGTGGCCGCGACCAGTACATCGCCCGTTTGCTGCGCGAGGCCGACGCCGCCCAGAAGACCGAGCAGTTCGATGTCGCCGAAGCACGCTATCGGGCCGTACTGGCCCAGCATGCCGAGAACCCGCGTGCCTTGGCCGGCCTCGCCGGCATGGATCTCCTGCGCCGCAACCGGGT
The DNA here is from genome assembly GCA_013335435.1 of Thiobacillus sp. GTDB lineage: Bacteria > Pseudomonadota > Gammaproteobacteria > Burkholderiales > Thiobacillaceae > Parasulfuritortus. Next base: position 634 of record JAAXVP010000178.1, read on the forward strand.
CGCCTACAGCGAGGCCCAGGCCGCCTTCGTGACCGGCGAGTTCGATGCCGCCAGCAGCCTGTTGCGCAATATCCTGGCCAATGAACCCGACTATGCGGATGCGACGGCGCTGCTCAAGAAGGTGGATGACCGGACCGGGCGCAGCCGGGGTGCCGAGTTGCCACGCTTGGCGTCGTTCAATCGCAAACCGGTGACGCTTGAATTTCGAGATGCGCCGATCAAGCTGCTTTTCGATGGTATTTCACAGCAGAGCGGCCTGAATTTCGTCTTCGACAAGGATGTGCGTACCGACATGCGCAGCACGGTGTTCGCCCGCAATACCCCGCTGGCGGATGTGCTCGACATGCTGTTGGCATCCAGCCAGCTGGCCAAGAAGGTGCTGAACGAATATACCCTGTTGATCTACCCGAATACCCCCGCCAAGCAGGAAGAGTATCGGGAAGTGGTGGTGCGCGGCTTCTTCCTGGCGAACGCCGATCCCAAGCAGACCATGATGCTGCTTCGCAGCATTGCCCGGATTCGCGATGTCCACGTCGACGAAAAGCTCAATATGGTGGTGGTGCGCGATACGCCCGAGGCGGTGCGGCTGGCGGAAAAGCTGGTCAAGATGGCCGACCGCGCCGAACCGGAGGTGATGCTGCAGGTGGAGATCCTGGAAGTGAAGCGTTCCAAGCTGCTGGAACTGGGCGTGCAGTGGCCGAGCCAGTTTTCCGTGCTGAGCAAGGAGATACAGGAAACAGTTAATGATACCGGCTCTATAGTGACTACTACTAAGACCTGGGTCGATGCGCCGCTTACCCTGGAAAGCCTCAGGAATATCACGCGCGGCAAGATCGGCATCAGCCCGACCCTGGGCATCGTCGCCAACAAGACCGACGGCGACGTCAATCTCCTGGCCAATCCGCGCATCCGGGTGCGCAACAAGGAGAAGGCCAAGATACATATCGGCGACAAGGTGCCGGTGATCACCTCGAACGTCACTTCCACCGGCGTGACCTCGGAGTCGGTGTCCTATCTCGACGTCGGCCTCAAGCTCGATGTCGAGCCGCAGGTCTATCTCGATTCCGAGGTGGCCATGAAGGTCGGTCTGGAGGTGTCCAACATCGTCCAGCAGGTCAAGAGTTCGAACGGAACCCTGACCTACCAGTTGGGCAGCCGCAATGCCAACACGGTGCTGCGCCTGAAGGACGGCGAAACCCAGGTTCTGGCGGGCCTGATCTCGGACGAGGAACGTTCGAGCGCTTCCAAGGTGCCGGGCCTGGGCGACCTGCCGCTGATCGGCCGGCTGTTCGCGAGCCACAGCGACAGCGCCAGCAAGACCGAGATCGTCCTGCTCATCACGCCGCACATCATCCGCAACGTCACCCGGCCGGAACTGGCCGACGAAGAATTCTTCGCCTATCCATCGGACATGGCCTCGGGTCAGGGCGGACAGCGGGGCAGCGTTCCGGCCGGTGCCCTTCCTGGACCAGCCGCGGCGGAACCACTCATGGCCCAGCCGTCGTCGTCTGTCCAGCCGTTCATGGGTCAGTCGCCGTCGACCTCTGAACCGTTCATGGGCCGGCCGCCCCTGGATGCCCAGGGTAATCCCATCGACGACGGCAGGCCGCCACAGATACCGTGATGCGGGCAGCTATCCGTTCGCTCCGGGGTTTCACCCTGATCGAACTGGTCATCACGGTCGCCATCGTCGGCGTGCTGGCCATGATGGCGGCGCCGCTCCTGGAAGTGACGGTGAAGCGCCAGAAGGAGGTCGAGTTGCGCGACGCCCTGCGCCAGATCCGGGGCGCCATCGACGCCTACAAGCAGGCGGTGCTGGACAAGCGGGTCGAGTCGGCGGCCGACGCCTCGGGCTACCCGCCCAGGCTGGAACTGCTGGCCGAGGGCGTGCCCGACATCACCTCGCCCGACCGGCACATGATCTACTTCATGCGCCGACTGCCGCGCGATCCCATGTACCCGGCCGCCGACGTGCCGGCCCAGGAGACCTGGGGCAAGCGCGCCTACGCCAGCGCCCCGGACGATCCCCAGGAGGGCGACGATGTCTACGATGTCTATTCCCTGTCCGCGGGGACGGGCTTGAACGGAGTGCCTTACCGGCAATGGTAGCCATGAAACGAAGCCAGGCTTTCACCCTCATCGAGTTGCTGGTGGTGATGTCCATCATCGCCATCCTGATCACCATCGCGGCACCGCGCTATTTCCAGCATGTCGAGCGTTCCAAGGAGGCGGTGCTGCGCGAGAACCTGGCCACCCTGCGTACGGCCATCGACCAGTACCACGCCGACAAGGGCCGCTGGCCGGCCTCGCTCGACAGCCTGGCTACCGACCGCTATATCCGGACGGTGCCCAAGGACCCGGTCACCGATCGCGCCGACACCTGGATCGCCGCGCCGCCGCCGGAGGGCGGCCAGGGCGTCTACGACGTGCACAGCGGCGCCCAGGGTATCGGTCTGGACGGTACCGCCTATGCGGAGTGGTGAGCGCGGTTTCGTCCTGGTCGCACTATTGTTCCTGGTCGTCGGCCTGGGCGTGGCGATGTCGGCCCTGGGCACGGTCTGGCACACCGCCGCCCAGCGCGAGAAGGAAAAAGACCTGTTGTTCGCCGGCGAGGAGTACCGCCGCGCCATCGCCGGTTTCTGGCGTGCTTCGCCTGCCGGCCAGGAGCGCCTGCCGAAGGAAATCGGCGAGTTGCTGCTCGACCCCCGTTTCCCCTACAAGATCAGGCACCTGCGCAAGGCCTACCGCGACCCCATGACCGGCTCGGAGGAGTGGGGCCTGGTCAGGGACGAGGCCGGCGGCATCGCCGGTGTCTACAGCCTGTCGGAAAGCAAGCCGTTCCGCCAGGCCGGGTTCGCCAAGGATCAGGCGGATTTCGAGAAGGCGGCGAACTACCGGGACTGGGTCTTCCTGTTCAAGCCCGAGCCGGCCGCCGGCAAGCCAGCCCAGGCGGTTGTACCCAAGACGCCGTAGTGCCGCCGCGGCCCGGACATGCGGCCGGACGGCGTTAGCGCATACAATGCGCGGGTTTACCGACAGCAGACCGACCGCCGCATGGCTTATTCAGAATCCTCCATCCGCGTCCTCAAGGGACTGGAGCCCGTCAAGGAACGTCCGGGCATGTACACCCGGACCGATTCGCCCACCCACATCATCCAGGAAGTCATCGACAACGCCGCCGACGAGGCCCTGGGCGGTTTTGCCGGCAAGATCGCGGTGACCCTCCACAGCGACGGCTCGGTGTCGGTCGAGGACGACGGCCGCGGCATCCCGGTCGGCATCCACCCGGCCGAGGGCGTGCCCACGGTCGAGGTCGTCTTCACCCGCCTGCACGCGGGCGGCAAGTTCGACAAGAAGGCCGGCGGCGCCTACGCCTTCTCGGGTGGCCTGCACGGCGTCGGCGTGTCGGTGACCAATGCCCTGTCTTCGCGCCTGGAGGTGTTCGTCAAGCGCGAGGGCCAGTTGCACCGCATGGTGTTCAGCGAGGGCAACGTGATCGAGCCCCTGGCCGTGGCCGGCAGCGTCGGCGCCAAAAACACCGGCACCCTGGTGCGCGCCTGGCCGAACGGCAAGTATTTCGATAGTCCCAAGATCAAGCGCAACGAGCTGGAGCGCCTGCTCCGGGCCAAGGCGGTGCTGCTGCCCGGCGTCAAGGTGATCCTGAAGGACGAGGAGTCGGGTGAGGAAAAGGTCTGGCAGTACGCCGACGGCCTGGTTTCCTACCTGAACGAGACCCTGCCCGAGGCCGGCGAGCATAGCTACGTCAGCCCGGTGTTCGCCGGCGAGCGCTACGCCGGGGCCGAGGATGCCGCCGGCTTCGCCGAAGGCGAGGGCGCTGCATGGGCCCTCGCCTGGTGCGAGGCTGGCGGGGCAGGGGAGTCCTACGTCAACCTGATCCCGACCCAGTTGGGCGGCACCCATGAAGCCGGCCTGCGCGCCGGTCTGTTCGAGTCGCTGAAGGAATTCGTCAGCCACCACGGCCTGCTGCCGGGGAAAGTGAATCTCCAGGCCGACGACGTCTGGAAGCATGTCCGCTACGTCCTCTCGGCACGCGTGCTGGACCCCCAGTTCCAGGGCCAGACCAAGGACAAGCTGACCAGCCGCGACGCCATGCGCCTGGTCGCCTCGCGGATCAAGGATCCGCTTGACGGCTGGCTGAACGGCCACATCGAGGCCGGCAAGAAGATCGCCGAACTGGCGATCAAGACCGCCCTGGCGCGCCAGAAGGCCGGTAAGGTGGTGGAGAAGAAGAAGCAGTCCGGCGCTGCCGTGCTGCCGGGCAAGCTGACCGACTGCGAGTCCGACGACATCGCCCGCAACGAAGTCTTCCTGGTCGAGGGCGACTCCGCCGGCGGCTCCGCCAAGCAGGGCCGCGAACGCGAATACCAGGCCATCCTGCCCCTGCGCGGCAAGGTGCTGAATACCTGGGAGGTCGCGCGTGGCGAGATCTTCGCCAACAACGAGGTGCACGACATCGCGGTCGCCCTGGGCCTGGACCCGCATGACACGGACGCGCCCGACACCGTGCTCGACAACCTGCGCTACGGCAAGGTGGTCATCATGGCCGACGCCGACGTCGACGGCAGCCACATCCAGACCCTGCTGCTGACCCTGTTCCTGCGTCACTTCCCCAAGCTGATCGAACTGGGCCACGTCTATATCGCCCAGCCGCCCCTGTTCAGCATCAAGGTCGCGGCCCAGGGCAAGAGCCGGCCCGAGCGGCGTCTCTATGCCCTGGACGAGGGCGAGCGCGACCAGATCCTGCAACGCCTGGCCGAGGACGGCATCCGCGAGTCGAACATCCACACCGGCCGCTTCAAGGGCCTGGGCGAGATGAACCCCGAGGAACTGCGCGAAACCACCATGCACCCGGACACCCGTCGCCTGTTGCCGGTGACCCTGCCGCGCGCCGACCTGGACGAGGTGCGGCGCATGTTCACCCTGCTCATGGGCAAGGGCGAGGCCGCTGGCCGCCGGGCCTGGATGGAAGCCAACGGCAACCTGGTGGAGACGGATATTTGAGTTTGGCGACCGGTTGCCATCAACCCGTCTGATTGTCTTGCAGGAATTTCATCAAGGCATGGAGTTGGGACTGGGTTGTGCCTGTCGGATCGACGATGCTGTAGCTGAAATATTTCTGAATGTTGGCCACCGTTATCTCCGTATCGAGCGGGTCATATGTGGTGCCATTCGCGCCGCCCGCCGTGTGTCCCATCATGCGGATGAGCGCGATCTGACCGAAGCCGGCGACGGCCCCGGTGTCGCCGCTGGCCACGGCCTTGTCATACAGCGCCTTTTCCGCCGGGCTGAGATTCGCCATGGTATTCACGAATCCGCCGGCCTTCTGCATGTAATCGAGTTCTTCCGCGGTGAGTCGTTCGGGAGCCTTTCCCTGGGCGGTGATTTCGGCCAGTCTCTTGTCGTTGGCCAGCACGTAATTTTGTTCTTCCTGAGTTCGGCTTAGCGCGTCCTTGGCCTTGATCGCCGCAAGCCTCTCATCGACGGTCATGTCGTTGCCCGCGGTTGCGGATGAAAGTGAGGCGGCAAGTGCCTTGCCGGTACTGGATAGTGATACCCGATCGGCAATCTTTGCCGGGTCGGCAATGGCAGCCGATGCCATGCGCGTGTCTTGGCGTCGTGCTGAGGCGGATGCAATGCCGCTGTAAGCCTGGGCGCCGTAGCCGGATTGAATGATCATGATTTCCTCCCAGATGAATTGTGTGGGTTTGCTGGCGCCTGTACGTCAGCAGTAATCATGCCAACCTGCGGAAAGCGGATGGCCGGGGTTCGGGCTTGTTCCGCATGTGTTGGAGGTTTTGACAACAAATTTGATTGTTGTTATTGTCTCCAACATGAAGGCTGCTGCCCTGATCCGTCATCGCGTCGTATTGGCTACCGATGCCTTTGCCGAGATATCGGTCTGGCGCGTGTCCGAGCCGGTATCCCCGTCCGAACATCCGTTCAAATATCGGCTGGCCTACGTCGTCAAGGGCGAGTGCGCCCTCCGTTACGACAACGAGCAGGGCGAGGGCGATCACCTGCACCTGGGGGCGGTCGAGTCGCCCTATGTCTTCACGGCGCCGGAGCGCCTGATGGCGGATTTCAACGCGGATATCGAGAGGTGGAACCATGAACACGGTCGTTCTTGAAGTGCGCAGCCTGGCCGATTCCCTCGCTGCCGCCGCCCGTGCCATGAACGGCGGCGAGGGCGAGCGGGAGGCCCATATCGGCTTCGCCACGCCCGAACTGCTCTGGCAGGTGTTGACCGCCAAGCGCTGGGATTTGCTCAAGGCCATGTGCGGGGCCGGCCCGATGTCGATACGCGAGGCCGCCCGGCGGGTGGGCCGGGACGTCAAGGCCGTGCACGGCGACGTGCGGGCACTTCTGGAGGCTGGCTTAGTGAGCCGCTCGGCGGATGGCCGGGTCGAGTTTCCGTTCGATTCGATCAAGGTCGAATTCATGTTGAAGGCGGCATAGGTGATCGCGATGGGGAAGAACTGGAAATGGATGGAGGCGTACGTATGAGTCGGAGAATTGGCGTGCAGACGGTATCCATGCGTTGCTCCCTCACCCCCGCCCCTCTCCCGGAGGGAGAGGGGATACACTCCCTTCCCCCCTCGGGGGAAG
>JAAXVP010000179.1 GCA_013335435.1 Thiobacillus sp.
TCTCGACCTGCATGGCCAGTTCGCGGGTCGGGGTCAGGACCAGGATGCGGGGGCCGTAGCCCTTCATGGCCGACGGCTCGGCCAGGCGACACAGGCTGGGCAGCATGAAGGCGGCGGTCTTGCCGGTGCCGGTCTGGGCGCTGACCAGGAGGTCGGCGCCGGCGAGGGCGGCGGGGACGGCCTGGGCCTGGACGTCGGTCGGCTCGGTATAGCCGGTGGCTTCGACGGCCTTGAGGACCAGGGGGTGGAGGCCGAGTTCGGAGAAATTCATGGGTGTTGCCTTTCCAATAGCTCATCGCCCACCAAAACGGCGGGCAAGAAAATGCCAGCGAACCGGTTGACGGTCGCGGCGGCGTAACATCGGCGCCAACCGAAAGTCACGCGGGCAAATGGAACGGCACGCAGGGGGGTTGGGGCAGATGGGGCTGCGAAGACAGCAGTCCCTTAGGGATCAGATACAGCTGTACTGCACAACGAGCGGCGCATGATACGCAGATATCCCCCGCCTGGCGAGGAAAATTTAAGCATTTGCTAATAAAGCGGTAAGGCGGTGGTCGGCGCGCCTCACTTCACCAGGCGCAGGGTGTACGGGTAGCGGTACATCTGGCCCTTCGAGGCGGTGACTGCCGCCAGGATGACGAACACCAGGTCAAAGAGGGCGGCCAGCCACAGGAACAGGAGGCCGATCAGGATCAGCGAGAGGGCGAAACAGACCGCCGCGACGATCAGCATGGTGATCTGGAAGTTGAGCGCCTCCCGGGCCTGCTCGCCGACATAGTCGGACTCCTTGCCCTTGGTCAGCCAGATCAGGAGCGGCCCGACCACGTTGCCGAAGGGGATGACAAATCCGACCAGGGCGGACAGGTGGGCGAACATGCCCCAGTTGCTTTCGTCGGCGTTGGCGGCGGTGCGGTTTTCCATATCCATGCGTTTCTCCCGTAGAACGTGGACGGCGGGCGTCGCCGGCGACACCCGGACGAGGTCCCATTAAAACAAAAGGCCGCTACGAATGGTAGCGGCCAGCTGATTGAGGTGGAGCGAATCAACCGCCATAATGCCTGCCCCCCGACACATGAAAGCTCACCTGTCCGTTACCCTTGAATTCGACCCACGGGCAAACATCAATTAATCATGGTTCAGAACCCCAAGCAGCTGCTCACCTTCGGATACGAAGGCCTCGATATCGTGGCCTTTATTGAACGTCTGCGAACGGCAGGGGTGCATTCGGTAGTGGATGTGCGGGAGTTGCCCCTGTCGCGGAAAAAAGGGTTTTCGAAGACCGCGCTTTGCGAACACTTGAAGAAAGCGGGCATCGCATATCTTCATGTCCCGGCCCTCGGCTGTCCGAGACCCATACGCAATCGGTATCGGGCCGATGGCGACTGGGACACCTACAGCCGTGATTTCATGGCCTATCTGGAAACTCAACGGGATACCCTGCTCGAACTGGCCAAGATTGCCCGCGCCACAACGGCCTGCCTGATCTGTTACGAGGCCGATTTCGAGCGTTGTCACCGTACCTACGTGGCTCGTGCCGCGCATCGTCTTGGTGGCCCTGCCGTTGGGCACCTTACGACTAGAACCGAAACGATTCCTGACCGGCCGCTTCGGCTTGTGGCTTAGGCGGGTATAACACGCTTACGATCAGCCACTGGTCGGGAAACCGATGAATGGTCCCCATCAGGAACATCAAGTCCTTGCCGGAAAACTCGGCAAGGAATTTGTGTCGGAACAGCGCCTGCCAATCCGGCTTGCGGTGTATGTTCCAATAAAGCGCCCCGGCCTCCCAGTCCACTAGTTTGTGCTTGTGCACCTTGCCGTCATGCCCTGCGTGGAGATAGTGAAAATCGTAGGGGAGTTTCTTCAACAGTTTGAGGTCGCGCTGTTCCGCGTCCTGATCGAATAGTGACCCCTGCCGTTGAGCCTGCATCAGTTTGGCAATCTCTTCCTCAGTCCAGTTCTCGGAATTGGTTCGCGTAATCATAAGATCCACGAGCCGGCTGGGTCGCAGCAACCCAAGGCTGACGCCTTGGTTCTGGTGCGCCGCCGCCAACTCGTCGAAATTTTCATAGACCGGCAAGGAGGCAATGGCTTGGCGCCGCTCGCACCAGTCGTTTCGCGTGGACAGTGGGTCGCCCTCGATCTCGATAGTATCGACTGATATCCGGTAGCTCTCAGGCCGGTGGTCCCCCTTCGCCTTACGCACCCTGGCCCGTATCCATTGCCATTTCCTGAATTGTTGATCTTCCGCCACCAACCGGAACGGCACGGGAAACAGACGCAGGAGCCGGCCGGTTTCATCCATGCCTGCGACGCAGGAAGTCTCCACGTATTTTGCGCTCGGCGACGGATAGGTCTTGCACAAGATCAGCATCCGATGGTTGTGTATGATCATTCGAGCCTCCCTCGAATAATTTTTTTAATATTTAAACGATCTCATTCGGCTTTCGGAATTACAACTACCCATAGCCAGATCGGCCATACAGGCTCTTGGGCTTGTGACGGCTGTTGAGAAAAAAGCATTAAAAAAGGCCGCCTGAGTCAGCGGCCTTTTTGATTACAACTTACCCTCAATACCGGTAGTGGTCCGCCTTGTACGGCCCGTTCACCGGCACGCCGATGTAGGCGGCCTGCTCGGGTGTCAGCTCGGTCAGGTGGGCGCCGATCTTCTTCAGGTGCAGGCGTGCCACCTTCTCGTCCAGGTGCTTGGGCAGCACGTAGACCTGCTTGGCGTACTTGTCGGCGTGGTTGAACAGCTCGATCTGGGCCAGGGTCTGGTTGGTGAACGAGTTGGACATCACGAAGCTGGGGTGGCCGGTGGCGCAGCCCAGGTTCACCAGGCGGCCTTCGGCGAGCAGGATGATGCGTTTGCCGTCCGGGAAGATGATGTGGTCGACCTGGGGCTTGATGTTCTCCCACTCGTACTGGCGCAGGCTGGCGACGTCGATCTCGCTGTCGAAGTGGCCGATGTTGCAGACGATGGACTGGTCCTTCATGGCGGCCATGTGGTCGTGGGTGATCACGTTCACGTTGCCGGTGGCGGTGACGAAGATGTCGCCATGGGCGGCGGCCTCGTCCATGGTCACCACGCGATAGCCTTCCATCGAGGCCTGGAGGGCGCAGATCGGGTCGATCTCGGTCACCCAGACGGTGGCGCCGAGGCCGCGGAAGGCCTGGGCGCAGCCCTTGCCGACGTCGCCGTAGCCCAGCACCACGCCGATCTTGCCGGCCACCATGACGTCGGTGGCGCGCTTGATGCCGTCCATCAGCGACTCGCGGCAGCCGTACAGGTTGTCGAACTTGGACTTGGTCACCGAGTCGTTGACGTTGATCGCCGGGAAGGCCAGGCGGCCCTCCTCGGCCATCTGGTACAGGCGGTGCACGCCGGTGGTGGTCTCCTCGGTGACGCCCTTGATGTGGCCGATGCGCTTGGAGTACCAGGCCGGGTCGGCATCCAGGTGGCGGGCGATGGCCGCGAACAGGCACTTCTCTTCGTCGTTGGTCGGCTTGGCGATCACGGCGCGGTCCTTCTCGGTCTTCACGCCCAGGTGCAGCAGCAGGGTGGCGTCACCGCCGTCGTCCAGGATCATGTTGGCGGGCTCGCCGGGCCAGTCCAGGATGCGGTGGGTGTAGTCCCAATACTCGTCCAGGGTCTCGCCCTTGTAGGCATAGACCGGCACCCCGTCGGCGGCGATGGCGGCGGCGGCGTGGTCCTGGGTCGAGTAGATGTTGCACGACGCCCAGCGCACTTCGGCGCCGAGGGCGGTCAGGGTCTCGATCAGCACGGCGGTCTGGATGGTCATGTGCAGCGAGCCGGCGATGCGCGCGCCCTTGAGGGGCTGCGCGTCCTTGTACTCGGCGCGGGTGGCCATCAGGCCCGGCATCTCCGTCTCGGCGATGCGGATTTCCTTGCGGCCCCAGGAGGCCAGCGCCATGTCGGCGACTTTGTAATCGGTGAATTCAGCCATGGTGGTGCTCCTTGATGAATACCATGGCCGGGGAGGGAGGCTCACATGCCGTCCCCGCGCCCGGCGGGTTTGACAGGTGAGCGCGGTTTCGAACCGAGCCTGGGGGTAAGACCCTTGCAGCGCTCCTCGGTAGGGTTATGATTCTACAACGAAACAAGAACAGGGCGGATTGACCGCTTGCTATGGGGAGAGAAGCTACGAACAAGTATGACTACCGTCTTTTGCCGCTTGGACATTGCGAGGCAAGGGAATCATGATGTTGGCACAACATCACTGGTTCTTTGCTATTCCCAATAAGAACTCTACGTCGACAGGTATTTGCTTATATACCTAGGTGGCACAAGTCTCGACGCTCACACGGAGGACTCAATGGACAACCTCTCGTTACCTGCTGGATTAAAGGCGTTCGTCATTGGTCCGATTGGAGACAAGGATGCTGAGGATGGGAGCGATGCGCGCATAGCATATGAACAAGGGATACATATCTTCGAAGAGGTCATTGAACCCGCCTGCAAAGCATTCGGGCTCGAGCCGATTAGGGCAGACATGATCTCTCGTACTGGCGAGATTCCTGAACAGATCTTCCGGCAGCTTCGCGATTGCCCAGTTGTGATCGCGGATTTGACCGGCGCAAACCCAAATGTGATGTATGAACTTGGTTTGCGACACACGACCGGCAAGGTCACTCTGCAAATCGGCGAAAAAGGTCGGCTCCCTTTTGATGTCGCAGCGATCCGGACCATCATGTTCAGGCGAACCGACGCTGGCTTGGTGCAAGCCAGAAAAGATCTTGCAAAGGCTCTGGCCACAAACCTCGATACTGGAGGCGACCCAGTAACCGCCACGCGCATATGGTTTGAGCCAACAGTGGCCATAGAAGGGTTAGCGACCGAAACAAAGTATGAGCCAGCAGGAAGCGAGGATGAGTCTGAAGATGATGCGCCCGGCTTCCTTGAACTCCTTGCTGACATGGAATCTGGAATACTGTCGTTGGTGCAAACGATGCAAGCCGCCATCACAATTACTGAAGATATTGGTGAAGTCTATTCAGAGGCGACAAACAACGTTCGCCACGCTGATGCCCGAGGCGGCGGTGCCGCTGCTCGCCTCGCAATAGCGGATCAAACCGCTAAAAAGCTTGATGTTCAGGCTGAGAGGCTTGAGGTGGTTTCTGGTGAGTACGCTCAGACAGTAGACCGCATCGAACCAGGCATTAAGTATGTACTGACTCGCTTGGCGGAAGATGCTGAAGAACTAGCGGCACTTCCCAATTTTCCCTTACAGATTGATGCTCTGAGCCAAGGAGCCGCACAGAGCATTGATGGTGCCCTCGTCATGCGTTCGAACGCATTGGATATGGGCAAGGCATCCCGATCGCTCAGGCATGTTGGGCAAAGGCTTGCACCTTCGTTCAAACGATTCGCAGACACGTCAAGTCGGATTGCGAGTTGGTGCACCTTGCTCGACGGAATACAGAAGCCAACATCTGAGCACAACGCTTCCACATAGTCAGGCATAGGCACTCTGCCTAACAATTCGCCCAACACTGTGATGCCCTACAGTCCAATTCGTGCCATTCCGATCACTGGTTAGACCACGTATAGATGCTAGGTCAAATTCATAATCCAAGAGCCTGACATGATTATTGGTAAGGCCGCTCCTCTGTGGCTGGCTTTGCTTGTCTTACTGCTCAACGTTGGTCTGGCTGACGCCGCGCCCCTCCGCAACCGACTCGCCGGTCACCCATCCCCCTACCTCGCCCTGCACGGCCACGACCCCGTCGCCTGGCAGGAATGGAACGCCGAAACCCTGGCCCGGGCGAAGCGGGAGAACAAGCTGCTGTTCGTCTCGGTGGGCTATTTCGCCTGCCACTGGTGCCATGTCATGCAGCGGGAGAGCTACAGCGACCCGGCCATCGCGGCGCTGCTCAACCGGTACTTCATCCCGGTGAAGGTGGACCGGGAGTTGAACGGCGCCCTGGACACCGCCCTGATCGATTTCGCCAAGCGCATGAACGGCGTCGCCGGCTGGCCCTTGAACGCCTTCGTCACCCCGGACGGTTATCCGACCTTCGCCATCCTGTACCAGCCGCCCGGCCAGTTCAGGATGGCACTGGAAAGCCTGGCCGAGCATTGGCGGCGGGATTCCGCCAAGACGCGCGACCTGGCCCGCCGGGTGGCCATGCGACCGGTGCCCGCCCCGGCGGTGGCGAAACCGGACGCCAAGGCGGTGGCCGCGGCGACGACGGCGTTCCTGGACGCCAGCCTGCGCATGGCCGACACCCTGCAGGGCGGCTTCGGCCACGACCGCAAGTTTTCCCGCGCGCCCCAACTGGCCTTGCTGCTCAAGCTCCAGGCGGAACGGCCGGACCGCGAACTGGCCGAATTCCTCCGCCTGACCCTGGACCGGATGGCCGGGCTGGGCCTGCATGACCCGGTCAACGGCGGTTTCTTCCGCTATACGGTGGACCCGGACTGGGCCACGCCGCACTTCGAGAAGATGCTCTACGACAACGCCCAGCTGGCCCTGGTCTACCGGCGGGCCGCCGCGACCTTCGCAGCGCCGGCCTATGGCGACATCGCCCGCGACACCCTGGACTTCATGCTGGCCACGCTGGCCACCCCCTCGGGCGGACTCCAGACCAGCGTCTCGGCCCTGGATGCCCTGGGGCGCGAAGGCGGCGCCTATCTGTGGCAGGCGGCCGAATTGCGCCAGCGGCTGGCGCCCGACGAGTACGCCCTTGTCCGCCGTCTCTGGGGCCTGGATTCGGCGCCGGCGTTCGAGCTGGGTTACCTGCCCATGGAGCCGGGCACCCTCACGGCGCCGGAGCGCGTCCGGCTCAAGGCCGTCTACGGCAAGCTCCGGGCCGCCGGCCGAGCGGCCGGCCTGCCCCGGGACGGCAAGCTGAACGCCGGCCTCAACGGCCTGGCCTTGTCCGCCTTCAGCCTGGCCGGGAAGGGGGTGCCGCGCTTCGAGCGGGCCGCCCATCGCCTGTACCGGTTCATCGCCGGCCGGCTCGTCGCCGACGGCCGCCTGGCCAAGGCCCTGGCGGGCGGGCGGCGGTTCCCGGACGCGGAACTGGACGATTACGCCTACGTGGTCCGAGGCCTGCTCGATTACGGCCGGGCCTTCGGTGACGCCGACGCCCGCGACCTGGCCGGCGTGCTCGCGCGCCGGGCCTGGCAGGCGTTCTTCACCGATCGGGGCTGGCGGCGCGAGGCAAGGCCCCTGCTCGCCACGGCACGGCCGGAGGCCGCCTTGCCG
>JAAXVP010000447.1 GCA_013335435.1 Thiobacillus sp.
TTGTGTGCGAAGGCCCATTGGCGGCCGCAGCATTCGCGCAGGAAGGGGTGGGTGTTGCTCAAGGTGTTGACCGGCGGCAGGCGGGCCTTGCGCACATGGGCGACGATCAGATCGCTGTCCAGTTCGACGATCAGGCGGTCGAAGCGCAGGCTGCGGCTGCCCGGCACGGGTTCCTTTTCAAGCCGGAAACGGTTTTCCTGGCGCCAGGCCAGGCCCCAGCCGTCCGGGTTGTCGGCGCTGTCGCCGCCGCGGCGGCGGAATTCCGCCAGGGGCAGTTGCCGCCCGGCCTTCGGGCGGCTAGCGGATAGACCGAACAATTCGCACATGCGGGCTGGTCGCTCCAGTCAAAGGGTCAAAACGATGGCTTGGCCAGACCGTGCCACCGCTGGCGCCGGTTGCGCCATTCACTGGTCCAGCCAGGCGGCGATCGTTTTCCGGTCCGGCACGCCGCCGGCGTGCACGACTTTTCCGTCGATCACCACGCCCGGCGTCGACATGACACCGTAGCCGAGAATGGCGGCCATGTCGGTGACCTTCTCCAGCTCGATGGCCACGCCCTGGCGCTGCGCGATGTCCTCGATCAGCCTGGCGGTGAGTTCGCAGTTGCGGCAGCCGGTGCCGAGTACCTTGATGTTCTTCATTGGCCTTGCTCCGGTTTGACGGCCTCGATATTGGCCGAGGTGATGTAGTTCTCGACGCCGCGCCCCGGCGCCCATTGCTGGATGTATTCCCGGCTGGTGTCCTTGGGCGCGATGCGGATGGCCTGAAAGCCGGCGCCGGCCATCAGGGCGGTCAGCTCGGCCACGCTCACGGCGCCGGCGACGCAGCCGGTGTACAGGGCGACCTCGGCCTTCATCTCGGCCGGCAGTTCGGCGGTGAGGACGATGTCGGAGATGGCCAGGCGGCCGCCCGGCTTGAGGGCGCGGAAGGCGTCGCGGAAGACCTGGGCCTTGTCGGGCGACAGGTTGATCACGCAGTTGGAGATGATGACGTCGACCGTCCCGTCGGCCACCGGCAAGTGCTCGATCTCGCCCAGGCGGAATTCCGTGTTCGTGTAGCCGCGCCGCTCTGACCATTGGGCGGCGTTGCCGCGTGCCTTGGAGACCATGTCCGGAGTCATGTCGACGCCGATCACCCGGCCGGTCTCGCCGACCGCGCGGGCGGCCAGGAAGCAGTCGAAGCCGGCGCCGCTGCCCAGGTCGAGCACGGTTTCGCCCGGCTTGAGGTTGGCGATGGCCTGCGGGTTGCCGCAGCCGAGACCGAGGTTGGCGCCTTCGGGCACGGCGGCGGTCTCGGCGGCGCTGTAGCCGAGGGTTCTCGATAGCTGGTCCGCCGAAGGCGAGCAGCATCCCCCTCCCCCCGCCGAGGGGGAGGGCAGGGGAGAGGGGGACGGGTTTGGCGAGTCATCGCCGAGCCCTCGGGATAACAACGCGGCGACGTTTTCCTCAGCGGGCGTGCAGCAGCTCGGGCCGCAGCCGCAGCCATTGTTGCGGGCGATGGCTGCGTAGGCATCGCGGACCTGTTGGCGAAGGGTGTCGTGTTCGGAGTCGGTCATGGTGTGAAAGTCAGGTTGTGTGCGGACTTGCCCGCGTTGCTTGGTTGTATCCCTCACTCCCAACCCCTCACCCCCAAGGGGCGAGGGGAGTGGGTTATGGGTCAGCAGCAGGATTGCCCGGACTGGGTCGGCGTGCAGCAGGCCCCGCCGGTTTCCTTGATGGCGATGTTGGCGAACGGGTCCGCTTTCAGCTTGGGCTTGGCCGGCTGCCAGCCTTCCGCATAGGCCTCGTCGAAGCTGGCGTCCAGCTTCTGCGCCGCCTCGTCGCGGATGTGGCGGGCGATCTCGATCACGCTGTCGATCTGTTCCTTGCTGACGCCGTAGCCCTTCAGCTTGTCGATCTGGCAGAGGCCCCGGTTGGGGTGGTTGGAGGCGATGTTGGCGGCGAGCGCCACCAGGGCGACGATGGAGGGATGCAGTTCGGACATGGTGTTTCCTAAAGAACGGCGTTGAAGACGAAGCCCACCAGCATGATGCCGAGGGCGACCACCGCGGCGAACACGGCGATGAGGGTGGGCTTGAGGACCTTGCGCAGGATCACCATCTCGGGCAGCGACAGGGCGATCACGCTCATCATGAAGGCCAGCGCGGTGCCGA
>JAAXVP010000448.1 GCA_013335435.1 Thiobacillus sp.
CCATGCTGGGCTGGGCCAACGTGCGCTTCCGGGTCGAGGGCAACCCCCTGGCCGAGAAGATCGACAAGATCCTGCCCCAGACCCAGTGCGGCCAGTGCGGCTACCCCGGCTGCAAGCCCTATGCCGAGGCGATCGCCAAGGGCGAGGCCGACATCAACCGCTGCCCGCCCGGCGGCGAGGCCGGCATCAAGCATCTGGCCGAACTGCTCGGGGTCGAGCCGAAGCCGTTCGGCGAGGGCCTGGCGCCGAAACCCAAGTCGGTCGCGGTGATCGACGAGAACACCTGCATCGGCTGCACCCTGTGCATCCAGGCCTGCCCGGTCGACGCCATCGTCGGCTCGTCCAAGCAGATGCACGTCATCGTCGCCTCCCTCTGCACCGGCTGCGAGCTCTGCCTGCCGCCCTGCCCGGTCGATTGCATCAGCATGGCGGTGATCCCGGAGAAACTGGACAACTGGAAATGGCGCTACCCGGTGGTCGCCATCCGGCAGGAAAGCACACCGGCATGACCCGCACCAGCCACCCCATCCCCGGCGGTCTGCATCCCGCCGAACACAAAAGCGAGTCGAACGGCAGCGCCATCGCCGCCCTGCCCCTGCTGGAACGCTACGTGGTACCCCTGCGCCAGCACCTGGGCGCGCCGGCCAAGCCTATCGTCAAGGTCGGCGACCGCGTCCTGCGCGGCCAGATGATCGGCGTACCGGACGCCACCATCTCGGCCGCCGTACACGCGCCCACCTCGGGCACGGTTACCGCCATCGAAGCACGCCCGGTCGCCCACCCCTCGGGTTTGCCCGACCTGTGCGTCGAGATCGCCGCCGACGGCCTGGACGAGGCCGTCGAGATGGCCCCGATCGCCTGGCGCGACCTCGCCCCCGGCGAGCTGGCCGAACGCCTGGCCGACATGGGACTGGCCGGCCTGGGCGGCGCGGTGTTCCCCAGCCACATCAAGCTGGCCAGGATTGCCACCGAGGTGCACACCCTGATCCTCAACGGCGCCGAATGCGAGCCCTGGATCACCTGCGACGACCGCCTGATGCGCGAGCGCGCCGCCGATATGCTGAAGGGCGCCGAGATCATGCGCCACGCCCTGGGCGCCAAGCACATCATCCTAGGCATCGAGGACAACAAGGCCGAGGCCGCCGCCGCGGTCGCCAGGGCCGCCGCCGGGTTGGGCCTCATGGTCGAGGTCGCCGTGGTGCCGACCCGCTACCCGAGTGGCGGCGCCAAGCAACTCCTGCAACTGATCACCGGCCTGGAAACCCCGGCGGGCGGCCGCCCGACCGACCTCGGCTACCAGGTCTTCAACGTCGCCACCGCCTACAGCCTGTACCGCGCCGTCGAACTGGGCGAACCGATGATCTCGCGCGTGGTCACGGTGACCGGACACGTCGCCCGGCCGGGCAACTTCGAGGTCCGCCTGGGCACCCCGGTGGCCGAGCTGCTCGAGCAGGCCGGCGGTGCGCTGGACGGTGCCACCGGCGAGATCGTCGGCGGCCCCATGATGGGCTTCGACCTCGACGACCGCGCCGCGCCCGTGGCCAAGGCGGTCAACTGCATCATCGTCAAGCACCCCGACCTGTTCCCGAACCGGCCCCCGGCCCTGCCCTGCATCCGCTGCGGCCAATGCACCCTGGCCTGTCCGGTCAGCCTGCAACCGTTCGAGATGTATCTGCAGGCGCGCGCCAAGAACCTCGACAAGGCCCAGGCCTACAACCTGCTCGACTGCATCGAGTGCGGTTGCTGCAGCCACGTCTGTCCCAGCCACATCCCCCTGGTCGACTACTACCGATTCGCCAAGAGCGAGGTCTGGGCGCGCGACCGCGACAAGCGCGCGGCCGAGACCGCACGCGAGCGGCACGAGTTCCAGGCCTTCCGCCAGGAGCGCGAGAAGCAGGAAAAGGCCGAGCGCCTGGGCAAGAAGGCGGCGGTCAAGCTTGATAACGGCGCCGTGGCCGCGGACGACCCCGAGGCGGCACGCAAGAAGGCCCTCCTGGAGGCCGCCGTGGAACGCGCCAAGCAGGCCAAGGCGGCCGTCGCACCGAAGAACACCGAGGAATTGACTGCCGAGCAGCAGCGCCAGGTCGATGAGATCGAGGCGCGCCGGGCCAAGTCCACAGGTCAATCGGAGGTTGCTCCCTCACCCCT
>JAAXVP010000449.1 GCA_013335435.1 Thiobacillus sp.
CCCCGAAGGCGATGGCCGACGGCAGCGCCACCAGCATCGCCGCCAGGCCGCCCCAGGTATCGCCTACCCAGGGATCAGTGGTTCTTGCCGCGTCCATCCGGATTGTCCCGATTCTCCATGTCAGACTGCATCGCAGCCGGTGAAACCGCTCGCCGACGACCGGCACATCTCTCTACTTAGCACGAATGGCCAGGAAGTCTCGTTGCCCGGCCGAAACCGGCAGCAGGCGGACCGGGTCAGCGGGCCGGGAAAGCGTGTGAGCCGGGCAGATCGCGCTGCATGTAATAGGCCGGGCTGGGATAGGTGGTCAGGTTGGCGGGCGGCATCGCGTCCTCGCTCGACGCCAGCACGCGATAGCCGCGCCGCTCCCAGAATGGCCGGCTGTCCTGCACCGCGACCAGGGCGGAACGGACCAGCCCGGCCGACACTGCATAGTCCAGGGCATGTTCGACCAGCAGCTTGCCGAGGCCACCCCCCGCCGTCCGTGGCGCGACGGCGAGGTCGTGCAGGTACAGGCAGTCGCCCTCCGGCAGGTCGGCGAACAGGCCGCCCAGGGGAGTAACCTTGCCCAGGCAGGAGCGATAACCGACCAGGTAGGCACAGGGACCGGTGCCGTCCTCGGCCAGCCAGGCGGTATCCGGCGCGCCCGCCAGGCGGCACCGGATGACCGTTTCCGGCTCGATGAAGGCGCTGCCGTAGGCGGCGTCCTGGATCGCCAGCACCGCCGCGATGTCGCCTGCGGTCAACCTGCGCAGCCGCATGCTGCCGCCTATTGGCCGGGCGTCACGTACAGCAGCGCAGCATGGCGCTGCCCGCCGCGCTGTTCGACACGCAGGCGCGCCAGCGCGGCGCTGCCGATCTGGAGCCGGTAGGCATGCTCGGGAGCCAGGCCGAGCGCCCGGCAGATGGCCATGCGAATGACCCCGGCATGGCCGACCACCAGGACATGGCCGCCGGCATGGTCGGCCAGGATGGCCTCCCAGGCCGCCGCGACCCGAGCGTAGAAATCGGCCAGGCCCTCGGCCCCCTCGGGCCGGAAGGTCACCGGATCGAGCTTGAAGTTGAACACCGCATCCGGATCGACGGCCTTGATTTCGTCCGCGGTCTTGCCTTCCCAGGTACCGAAGCCGACCTCCTTGAGGCGGTCGTCGAAGCGGAGCGGCAAGCCCGTCTGGCCGGCCAGTTCCTCGGCGAAGGCACGGCAGCGGGCCATCGGCGAGCTGACGATGGCGGTCCATGGGCGCTCGCCCGCGGTGGCGGCGCGCATCTGGCGCCAACCTTTTTCCGACAGCGGGTCGTCGGTCTGGCCGCGATAGCGACGGCCGCCGACGGGTTCGCCATGGCGGAGCATGTCGATCTGGGTGGTAGTCATGGTTTCGGGTGTCCCTTGAGGGCGAACACCACGGCGGCGACGCCGGCACAGGCAGCCGCCGTGGTGAAGGTGAAGGCGCCGCCGTAGTGCTGCCAGACCGCCCCGGCGTAAAGCGTGCCGACGGTGCCGCCGATGCCGAAGGCGAGGCTGTTGTAGAGGGCCTGGCCGCGCGCCTGGTTGCGGCCGGTGAAATAGCGGTGCACCAGGCCGATGGCGGCGGCGTGGTAGGCGGCGAAGGTCAGGGCATGGAGGAACTGGGCGAACAGCAGCACCGGCATGTTGTCCACCCACCAGCCGATGAGCAGGAAGCGCAAGGCCGCCGTGGCCAGGGTGATGAGGACCACGGTCTCGGCCGAGATGCGCTTGAGGACGCGCGGCATGACCAGGAACACGCCGACCTCGCAGATCACCCCCAGCGCCCACAACCAGCCGGCCAGGCTCTTGCTGTAGCCGGTATCGACCAGGTAGATGGTGAAAAAGGTGTAGTACGGCCCGTGCGCGGCGGCCATCAGGATCGCCGCCACCAGCAGGGCGACCACCTCGGGCCGACGGACGACGTCGCCGAGCGTGCCCGGGGTGTCGCTCGCCCCGACCAGGACGACCGACGCGGGCGCGAGCAGCTTGGCAATGCGTTGGGCGGTCACGGGACGGGCCTCTTGCGGAGGAGCAGGACGGCGAGGAGGACGGACGCGGCGAGCCAGAGGAGCGGGACGGTCACGCGGATCCGCGCGCCGAACGAGCCGCTCGAGGGGCTCACGTCCACCGCGGGGAC
>JAAXVP010000180.1 GCA_013335435.1 Thiobacillus sp.
CCCAGGGCGAGGCCCTGCTGCGCCGCCTGGAGGACGAGGTCGGCGCCGAGGCGGTGATGCGCTACATGGCCTACGTGCAGGACAACGCCGAGGCGGCGGTGGTGCGCCTGCTCGGCCGTCTGAAGGACGGCGCCTTCGACCTGCCGCTTGACGGCGGCGGTCGCATCGCGGTCGCCGTGCGCATCGCCGACGGTCGCGCCACGATCGATTTCACGGGCACCTCGGGGCCGCACCCCGGCAACCTGAACGCCCCGGCGGCCATCGTCCGCTCGGCCGTGCTGTACGTCTTCCGCACCCTGCTCGACGTCGACATCCCGCTCAACGCCGGTGTCCTGCGCCCGCTCGACATCCGGCTGCCGGCCGACTCCCTGCTCAACCCGCGCCCGCCCGCCGCCGTGGTGGCCGGCAACGTCGAGACCTCGCAGAACGTCGTCGACGCCCTGTATGGTGCCCTGGGCAAGCTGGCCGCCAGCCAGGGCACCATGAACAACTTCAGCTTCGGCGACGGTCGCCAGCAATATTACGAGACGGTATGCGGCGGCACCGGGGCCGGAGCGGACTTCGACGGCGCCTCGGCGGTACACAGCCACATGACCAATTCCAGGCTGACCGACCCGGAGGTCTTGGAGCTGAAATTCCCGGTCCGGGTCGAGCAATTCGGCATCCGGCACGGCTCCGGCGGCACGGGCAGGCAGCGCGGCGGCGACGGCATCGTGCGCCGCCTGCGCTTCCTGGCGCCCATGCACGGCAACCTGATCGCCCTGCGCCGCGATGTGGCGCCCTTTGGCTTGGCCGGCGGCGGCACTGGCCGCCCGGGCCGCCAATGGATCGAACGCCCGGACGGCACGGTTGCGCACTTGCCCGGCATCGCCGACTTCCATCTGGAAGCTAATGAAATTTTTTTCCTGGAAACCCCTGGCGGAGGTGGCTATGGCGATATCGGTGTCCTATAAATAGGGTTTTACCCACTCACCGCACGAAAAATCATGGCCGACAACACTACGAAGAACACCCGCCAAGAACCCGAAGTCTCCGCCGACCAACCGGCCGCCGCCACCGCAGCAAAGGCCGCCGCACCGCGCCGCACCCGACAGAGAAAGATGCCCGACAAGGCGGCCATCGAAGCGATCGAATCGGCCAGCCACGGCCCGGTCGCCGAGGCAGTCGCCCATGCCCCCCATGGCACCGACGAGGAAAGCGATTACGCCCCCCTGCCGGCCAGCTACCCCTACAAAACCCGGATCCGCCGGCGGGAATACGAAGCCCAGAAGGCCAAGCTGCAGATCGAGCTGCTCAAGGTGCAGAACTGGGTGCGCGAGACCGGCCAACGGATCGTCATCCTGTTCGAGGGCCGCGACGCCGCCGGCAAGGGCGGCACCATCAAGCGCTACATGGAACACCTGAACCCGCGCCAGGCGCGCGTCGTGGCCCTGGAAAAACCCTCCGACCGGGAGCGCGGGCAGTGGTACTTCCAACGCTACATCCAGTATTTCCCGACCGTCGGCGAGATGGTCTTCTTCGACCGCTCCTGGTACAACCGCGCCGGCGTCGAGCGTGTCATGGGCTTCTGCACGCCCCAGGAATACCTGGAATTCATGCGCCAGACGCCGCAGATGGAGCGCATGCTGGTGAACAGCGGCATCCGCCTGTTCAAGTTCTGGTTCTCGGTCAGCCGCGAAGAGCAGTTGCGCCGCTTCGTCGCCCGCCGCGACGACCCGCTCAAGCACTGGAAGCTTTCGCCCATCGACATCCAGTCCCTGGACAAGTGGGACGACTACACCGAGGCCAAGAAGGCGATGTTCTTCCACACCGACACCGCCGACGCGCCCTGGACGGTGATCAAGTCGGACGACAAGAAACGGGCCCGCCTCAACTGCATGCGCCATTTCCTGTCCTGCCTGCCCTACCCGGACAAGGACGAGCACGTCGCCCATGCACCGGACCCGCTCCTGGTCGGCTCGGCATCCAAGGTCCTGGAAAACGAGGAAAACATCCTGACCAACTATTGAGGCCAGCCCGGCCTCAACCGGCGCGCGGGCTCACGCACGCCGCCCCGTGCGCCGGGAAAGTTCAACGGAACCGGCGAGGCCGGGGCGTTGGTCGAATAGCCGGCCTCAGGCCGGCCCGAGCAGGCTGTCCGGGTTTTCCAGGGCGTCCTTGACCGATTTCAGGAAGCTGACCGCCTCACGGCCGTCGACGATGCGGTGGTCGTAGGACAGGGCCAGGTACATCATGGGCCGGATCACCACCTGGCCGGCCACCGCCATGGGCCGGTCCTGGATGCGGTGCAGGCCGAGCACGCCCGATTGCGGCGGGTTGAGGATCGGCGTCGACAGCATGGAGCCGAACACGCCGCCGTTGGTGATGGTGAAGGTGCCCCCCTCCAGTTCCTCGAGCTTCAACTCCAGGCTGTTGGCGCGCCTGGCGAAGTCGGCGATCTTCTGTTCGATCTCGGCCAGGCCGAGGGTATCGGCATCGCGGATCACCGGCACCACCAGGCCGCGCTCGGAACTGACCGCCATGCCGACGTCGTAGCAATCGTGGTAGACGATGTCGCGGCCATCGACGCTGGCGTTCAGGATGGGGTACTGCTTGAGCGCGCGGCAGGCGGCGGCGACGAAGAAGGACATCAGGCCCAGCTTGATGCCGTGCTGGGCCTGGAACTCGGCCTGGACCCGCTTGCGCAGTTCCTGCACCGGCTGCATGTCGACCTCGTTGAAGGTGGTCAGGATGGCGGCGGTGCGCTGGGCCTCGACCATGCGCTCGGCGATGCGCTCGCGCAGGCGGGACATGGGCACCCGGCGGTCGGCGCGGGTTGGGGGGTAGGAGGGTGGAATAGGCGACGTTGCTCCCTCACCCCCGCCCCCTCTGTGAGCCTGCGGCTCATCCCTCGCTTCGCTCGGGACCGCCACTTCGTGGCGTCCTGCGCCCTCCGGGCTGGTCCCGGCGGGAGAGGGGGGCACATCCCCATCCCCCCCTGGGGGAGGGGCTAGGGGTGAGGGAGCAACCTCAGGAGCCGCCACCACGGCTACTTGAACCACCACCTCACCCGCCTCGGTCTCGATCTCAGCCAGGACATCGCCGGCCTTGACCTCGCCGCCGTTCGGCACCGCGATCGCCGCCAGCACCCCGGCCGACGGCGCCGGCACCTCCAGGATCACCTTGTCGGTCTCCAGATCGGCCAGGATCTCGTCGCGCGTCACCGTGTCGCCGACCTGCTTGCGCCATTCCAGCAGGGTGCCGCTCTGCACGGATTCAGACAGTTCGGGGGTTTTGACTTGTACTAGCATGGGAAGTAACCATTCCGTCACGATCACGCGATTATAGGCCCACACAGCTTGGACTCCGTCACCCTGCTCGCCCTGTTCGCCATCGTCATCGTCCTCCTGTTCGACTACACGAACGGCTTCCACGACGCCGCCAACATCATCGCCACCGTGATCGCCTCGCGGGCCATGCAGCCGATCTCGGCGGTGGTGGTAGTCAGCCTCTTCGAATTCCTCGGCCCGCTCCTCGGCGGCACGGCGGTGGCCAACACCATCGGCAAGTTCGTCGACCTTTCCGGCATGCCCGGCAGCCTGTCCCTGACCGTGCTGGTGAGCGGCCTGGCCGGCGCCATCGTCTGGAACCTGTTCACCTGGTGGCGCGGCATTCCGTCATCCTCCTCGCACGCCCTGATCGGCGGCCTGGTCGGCGCCGTGGTCCTGGCGGTGGGCGGCGAGCACGTCGTCTGGGGCTTCGTCGAACTGTGCCACGGCCACGTCACCGGCGTCATGAAGGTGATCCTGGCCCTGATCCTGTCGCCGCTGGTCGGCTTCGGGGTCGGCTACCTGCTCCACACCGTGGCGCGCTACGCCTTCCGCGCCGCGCATCCCCGCCTCAACCGTCATCTCCGGCTGGGCCAATACCTCACCGCCGCCGGCCTGGCCTTCTCGCACGGCGCCAACGACGCCCAGAAGAGCATGGGCATCCTCACCCTGGCCCTGCTCCTGGGCGGCTTCATCCCCAGCTTCGAGGTGCCGTTCTGGGTCATGCTGGCCTGCGCCACCGCCCTCACCCTGGGCATCCTGTCGGGCGGCTGGCGCATCGTGCGCACCCTCGGCTTCGCCATCTACAAGGTGCGCCCCCTGCATGCCCTGGATTCGCAACTCACCTCGGCCGGGGTGATCTTCACCGCCTCGCTGGTCGGCGCCCCGGTCTCCACCACACACGTGGTCGCCACCTCGATCATGGGCATCGGCGCCTCCGAGCACCCGCGCGCGGTGCGCTGGGGCAAGGCGCGCGAGATCGTCACCACCTGGCTGATCACCATCCCGGCCTCCGCCCTGGTCGGGGCCATCGTCTACGCGCTGATCTTCGCCATACTCAACAGGGGACAAACGTGATCAATCCCATCGCCATCCTGCATCGGATACTCGACCGGGTCTTTCCGAAATCACCCGATTTCTTCCGGCTGCTGGCCGACCAGGCGGTCCAGGTCACCCACACGGTCAACCTGCTGGTCGACTTCATGGGCACCGACGACCCCGAGATCGGCCGGCAGATCCGCAAGGACGAGCACGCCGCCGACGCCGTCAAGGTGAACAACATCCACACCCTGAACGAGGCCTTCTCGACCGACATCGACCGCGAGGACATCTACCGCGCCATCGTCGACCTGGACGAGATCGTCAACTACTGCAAGGACTGCGTGAACGAGATGGACGCCCTGGCCGTCACGCCCGACAAGTACACCTACGAACTGGCCGCCGCCCTGCGCAACGGCTGCCAGACCCTGGCCTCGGGCTTCGCCAAGCTGGGCACGGCCCCCGCCGAGGCCGCCGTCGAGGCCAACGCGGCCCGCAAGCACGGCCGCAGCATGGAAAAGCTGTACCGCAAGGCCCTGGCCGAGTTGTTCCAGGGCGAGGACTATATGAACATGCTGAAGCGGCGGGAGATCTACCAGCACCTCGACCGGGCCGGCGGCAGGCTGGAGCACTGCGCCAACACGCTGCACGACATCGTGGTGAAGATCGGGTGAGACGGGCAGGACAGCCTGTTTTCGTGGCTGGTTGGTAATGGAAAGATGGCGGGGATTGCGGCAGGGGTTCGGCCAATCCGGACGGTAGCGTTCAACGCAAACTTGTTCCGCAATGTGAGGGTTACCTGCCAGTCGTTGGGTAACTTCGCTGAGCGGCCGCTATCCGATTTCCTCCACTTCCGGACCCGACCCACTTCTGCCATTGGGCGCCCTGGGGCATCCGTCTCTTCCCGCTTCTTAGCCGAACTTCGTCCGGTCAGTCATCCAAGGGTGGGATTTGAGTCGAGCGGTCACCTGGCCGGTCCAGCCACCGACTGGAGGTCGGCCGAAGCAAAACGCTCGTTACGGATTGGCAAGCCGATAGGTTGTCCTTCTACTTAATGCCGAGCTTCTTGCTTACTAGGTGCCTAGCTAAGCTGTTATGCTTGATGGCTCTTATAAGGCGCCTCAATTGCTCTGGTGTTATGTCCACGTCTCCAGCCGGGTAGAGGTTCGGCAGTAGTGAACCGAGAGCGTGAACGGGGAATCCTACACGGACCTTTCCTTTTGGAGAGTCGGACAACAGGAAGCCCTCGTCCAAGAGTTGGCCGAGCACGTCTCTAGCGACTCTCTCGGAGAGGCCAGTAATTCGACTCGCCTCCCCTCGCTCGAACTCACCCAATCTGAAGGCGTGAAGGAATAGGTGAGCGCTCACAGGTTTCAAGTCAAAGCGGACGCGATTGAAGTAGCCTTCAACGCGGGCCTGGAAATTTTCGAGTGCGAACATACTGCCCATATACTTGGCTTGATCAATGGCAGTCCTCAGTGAGTATTCGATGAACTCAGCAAGCCGCTTCTCTGAAAGGTTGCCGCGACCATCAATGTCCCCCATGCGGTGCTCGTCCGCTCCTGCTAGTTGAGCCTTGTAATCATCGGAGGTCTTCGCGAAGCCTCGCGACATGGACCATAAGCAGGTGCCATTGACGCCACACTCGCGAAGCATTGCGTCGAGGGTGATACGAGCGACACGTCCGTTGCCGTCCAAGAATGGGTGAATCCAAGCAAGGCGATGGTGAGAGGCGAAGGAGGCTACGATCCCGTCGAGCTTGGATATCCCACCCTTCTTAGCCCATTCAAGTCTTTGTCCATAGACATTTGTGTAGCGCTCAAGGAACCGTCCAAGGGTCTCAGCTTTCGGCGCGAGGTGTCTTCCAACCTGCACCTCCTTGTTTATGGGTCGAAACTCTCCAGGCTTCATAATTGAGCCGTCGCTGAGCCTCAGGAGGTCTTCGGGCAAGTGCTGGCAGAACACTCGATGTAAGTCGAGCAGGAAGGGAAGTAGAGTCTTTTTGGTGAGACTCTGCTGCTTTGCCCACCGATCTGCTTCAACGTGGGCGAACGCGAGGCTCTGCAAGTCTTTCTGGTCAGCCTTCTCTGTTACCTCTTGTAGTGCTTCCTCAATATCGATTGGGAGTGTCTTATGGCCTTCAATGAGGTTGCTGTAGTAGCAGTTCATGTTCTCGACGAGCGTCGAAAGGCCCTTCGCTGTCGAGGGAACGAGAGCCGCGTCTAGGCATGCAGAAGCCTCAGAAAGCTCGTGAGCGAGTCCGATGAGCGAGTTGTAAACGGGGCGCGAGCCGTCTATGACTAGCGGCTCCATCTGGACGGGGTCATCGTAAAAATCTACCAATTTATATACCTCGTTTATGCCGATCATTTATAAGATTATAAACATTGCGGATCAATTAGTTACATAATTCTGTGATACACAATTCGCCGATCTTTATTCCGATCTTTATTCCGATGTATATGCCGATATTAATGCCGATGTTTTCGCCGAAGTTGCGTCAAAATTTGCAGTGCAATTTTTGCCCCTCTTTTTGAGGGGCGGGAAGCTGCCGTTCTGGGCCTCTCAAGGCTAAACGGCAGGTAAACAGCGTACTACTGTCGGACGCAGAGCCTCATGCCAACGGCCGCAATGGCTGGATTCTGTTGAAAAACTCGATGATGGAATTGTTGTGATCCAACTGTGAGGAGTCGATTCGCTAGCAGGTTGTGACCTGCCCTGATTCTTCGGGCCATTCAATTTTGGAGAACGGCTCGGGGTTTCACGGGTAAACAACCTTGCTGCACGAACTCCCTGGGGGTTCGATACCCCAGGCTGCTATGTGGGCGGACCTCAT
>JAAXVP010000181.1 GCA_013335435.1 Thiobacillus sp.
CGTCCCGGTGCGTGCCCAGGCGCCGGTCCCGGTGCCCGCTCCCGTCGTGGCCAGGCCCGCGCCGGCACCGGCTCCGGTCGTCGACACCGCCGCCGAGGTGGAGCGGCGCTGGTATCTGGCCCTGCTGGAGCGCCTGCGCGAGATGAAGCGCTACCCCATGGCCGCCCACCGCCTGGGCCAGGAGGGCGTGGTCCTGATCGAGGCCCGGATCGGTGCTGACGGCCGCCTCGAAGGGGCCGCGGTCAAGCGCGGTTCCGGCTACCCGCTGCTCGACCGCGAGGCCCTGCGCCTGCTCGAGGCCGCCGCCGAGACCGCACGCAGCCAGCTCAGGCCGGAACGGCCGACCCGGTTGGAAATCCCGATCGCCTACCGGCTGGAAAGCTGAGGTTCCCCAAGGCCGCGCGGCCGACCCGGCCACGGGCTATCCTGTAGCCATCGTCCTCATTCGCCGGTCCGACATGACCTCTCCCAACCGCGCCGAGCCGCGGATACCCGCCGGCATCTGGATGCTCGGCTTCGTCAGCCTGCTCATGGACGTGTCGTCCGAACTGATCCACAGCCTGCTGCCGGTCTTCCTGTTCACCGCCCTGGGCGTCTCCGCCTTCACCATCGGCCTGATCGAGGGCGCCGCCGAGGCGACCGCGCTGATCGTCAAGGTGTTCTCCGGCGCCTGGTCCGATTACTGGGGCAAGCGCAAGCCGCTGGCGCTGCTCGGTTATGGCCTGGGCGCGGCATCGAAGCCGTTGTTCGCCCTGGCCACCGGCGCCGGCCTGGTGGTCGCGGCGCGCCTGATCGACCGGGTCGGCAAGGGCATCCGGGGTGCCCCGCGCGACGCCCTGGTGGCCGACCTGGCGCCGCCGGAGGTGCGCGGTGCCGCCTTCGGTCTGCGTCAGTCCCTGGATACCGTCGGCGCCTTCCTCGGCCCGCTCCTGGCCATGGCCCTGATGCTGCTGTGGGCGAACGACTTCCGGGCGGTGTTCTGGGTCGCCGTGGTGCCCGGCTTCCTGGCCGTGGCGCTCCTGCTGTTCGGCGTGCGCGAGCCGGAGCGGCCGGTCGGCGCCACCCCGGGCAATCCGATCCGGCGCGCCAGCCTGCGCCGGCTGCCGGCCGCCTACTGGTGGGTGGTGGGCATCGGCGCGGTGTTCACCCTGGCCCGCTTCTCCGAGGCCTTCCTGGTCCTGCGCGCCCAGCAGGGTGGCCTGCCGCTGGCACTCGTGCCCCTGGTCCTGATCGCCATGAACGTGGTCTATGCCCTCTCCGCCTACCCGTTCGGCAAGTTGTCCGACCGCATGCGCCATGAGCGTCTCCTGGCCTGGGGGTTGGTCGTGCTGATCGGCGCCGACGCCCTGCTGGCCTGGGACGGCCACTGGACCGCGCTCTGGGCCGGGATCGCCCTGTGGGGTTTGCACCTGGGCCTGACCCAGGGGTTGCTGGCGCGGATGGTGGCGGACACCGCGCCCATCGATCTGCGCGGTACCGCCTACGGTTTCTTCAACCTGGTCGCCGGCCTGGCCATGCTCCTGTCCAGCGCCCTGGCCGGCCTGCTCTGGGATCGCCTGGGCGCGTCCTGGACCTTTGCCGCCGGGCTCGCGATCAGCGCGGCGGCGTTGCTCGCCATCGCGCTGCGGGGTGCGTGGTCAACGCCATAGCAAGGGAAAATACTTATAATTTTCCCTGCGTCGAGGACTGGCGTCGGGCGTGCAGGCCCGGACGAGATTGGCAATGGACAGAGTGGGGGCGTGATGACGGAAGATCGGCAGAAGATACGCTTCCTCAACAGCGTGTTCCTGCTCGCCGGGGTGGTGGCCGTCGGCATGGGCTTCCTGCGCTGGCCGTCCAGCCCGCTCCTGGGCCTGTTCGACTTCGTCTTCGCCGCCGGCAGCTTCGCCCTGCTCGCCTATCTGAGCCGCCACCGCCAGCAGGTCGAAACCGTCGCCTCGATCGCCCTGATGCTCTGCTTCGGCATGTTCTTCGCCGTCTATGTCCTGGCACCCTACAACGTCACCCGCCTGGCCCTGTTCTTCCTGCTCGCCGCCTCGGCCTTCTTTCTCAAGGGACGCCGGGCCGGCCGTTTCTGGCTGGTCGCCATCATCCTGGCCATCGTCGCGGCGCATGCCGTCGCGCCGGCGCGGATCGCCTATTCCCACCTCGACATCCTGACCGGCTGCATCTACCTGTTCGCCCTGTTCGTCATCTTCGAGAACTACGAGACCTACAAGGAGCAGCAACGCTCCGGACGGCACGAGCGCGAGGTGCTGCGCCTGACCGAGGAACGCTGGCGCCTGGCCCTGGAGGGCGCGGGCGACGCGGTCTGGGAGTGGGATATCGGTTCCGACGAATTGCGCTATTCGCGCCGCTTCGCCGAGATGCTCGGCTACGGCGAGGCCGAACTCGGACACACCCGCGCCGGCCTGCTGGACCTGGTGCATCCCCAGGATAGCCAGGGCATGGCGGCGGAGATGGCCGCCTATCTGGGCGCCGGCGACGGGCAATACCTGTCCCGGCAACGCTACCTGTGCCGGGACGGCAGCTGGAAGTGGGTCCTGGCGCGCGCCAAGGTGACCGGGCGCGACGGCCAGGGACGACCGGCGCGCCTGTCCGGTACCCATGTCGACATCAACGACCAAATGCTGGCCGAGCAGGCGCTGAGCGAAAGCGAGAGCCGCTTCCGGATCATCTCCTCGATCACCAGCGACCTGCTCTATTCATGCCTGCGCGACGACGACGGCCAGTTCCGGATCGACTGGATAGGCGGCAATGCCAAGCCGGTATTCGGCTACGACAACGACGAACTGACGGCGCTCGGTTGCTGGTCTTGCCTCGTGGTGCCGGAGGATCGGGCCTTGTTCGATGCCCGCATCATGGGCCTGCATCCCGGCCAGGGCAGCGATGTCGTCCTGCGCATCCGGCATCGCGACGGCACGCCGCGCTGGCTGCGCAGCGTCGCCAAGGTCGAGGCCGATCCGGCCGGCCTGGGCCACCATCGCCTGTATGGCGCCGTGCTCGACATCTCCGATTTGAAAAACGCGGAAACCGAGTTGCGCCAGTACCAGCACCACCTGGAGGATCTGGTCGAGGAACGTACCCGGCAACTGGCCGCCGCCAAGACGGCGGCGGAGGCGGCCAATGTCGCCAAGAGCGCCTTCCTGGCCAATATGTCGCACGAGATACGCACCCCGCTCAACGCCATCACCGGCATGGCGCACCTGATCCGGCGCTCCGGCGTGACCGGGGAGCAGGCCGCGCGGCTGGACAAGATGGAGGCGGCCGGCCACCACCTGCTGGAGATCGTCAACGACGTCCTCGACCTGTCCAAGATCGAGGCCGGCAAGTTCGCACTGGCCCATGACGAGGTCAGGCCGGACCGGCTGGCGGCCGAAGTGGTGGCCCAGGTCCAGGATCGTGCCAAGGCCAAGGGGCTCGAACTGGCCGTCGAGGTACCGGTGTTGCCGGGCCCGCTGCTGGGCGATCCGACCCGTCTGCGCCAGGCCCTGCTCAATTACGCCAGCAACGCCGTCAAGTTCACCGAAAAGGGCGGCGTCGGCCTGCGCATGCGGGTCGTCGAGGACGTCGTCGACAGTGTCCTGCTGCGCTTCGAGGTCGAGGACACCGGCATCGGCATCGCGGCGGCGGACCGGGGCCGGTTGTTTTCCGCCTTCGAGCAGGCCGATAACAGCAATACCCGCGAATACGGCGGCACCGGCCTGGGGCTCGCGATCACCCGCAAGTTGGCCGAGTTGATGGGCGGCGCGGTCGGCATGACCAGCGCGCCGGGCATCGGCAGCACCTTCTGGTTCACGGTCCGCTTGCGGAAGGGGGCCACGGGCGCCGGCACGGCAGACCGGGAGACGGCGGAACCGGCCGACCGCATCCTGGTGCGCGACTATCCCGGCCGGCGGGTTCTGCTCGCCGAGGACGAGGTGGTCAACCAGGAGGTCGCCCAGTTCCTGTTGGAGGACATCGGCCTGGTCGTCGACGTTGCCGAGGACGGCGCCGAGGCGATCGAGCTGGCCACGGCGCATGCCTACGACCTGATCGTCATGGACATGCAGATGCCGCGCCTGGACGGCCTGGAGGCGACCCGGCGGATACGCGCCCTGGCCGGCCATGCCGGCACGCCGATCGTCGCCATGACGGCCAACGCCTTCACCGAGGACCGCCAGCGTTGCCTGGAAGCGGGCATGAACGACTTCGTCGGCAAGCCGGTCGACCCCGATGTCTTGTACGCGGTCCTGTTGAAGTGGCTGGCACGGTCGCCGGATTGAGCGCACCGATTCGCCTGAGTAGCTTCACGACTTGCCGTACGGCGTGAGCATCCTTAGTATTTGCTTAAGCCGGGCATGAGGATGCTTGGCTGGCATTGCTTGTCGAATCCGCTAAGCCCAAAAAACTAGGGAGGTACTATGTACCGCTGGCCAAGCTGGATATATGAGCCGTTACCGTACGTCTATCTGCTGACCGGTGGCTTCGCGGTCGTCGGCTTCGATCCGGTGGTCGGCCGGATCAGCGGACTGATGCTGATGACGGCTGCTTTCATCATCATTACCCTGCGCCGGGACAACCGCACCTGTCTGACCTGTCGCAAAGGCTTGGAAGCCTTGGGAGGCACGCACTCGTATTCGGATCAAGCCGGGGCGGCGAAGACCGGCGCGGGAATCTTCAGGCCCTGAACACCCCGCCGCTGGCCGGGTCGACGATGGTCGACGGCCGGCGCCGTTTGCCGATGCGGCCGTCGAGAACCCAGACGCCGGCGCCGAATTCCTGCCGGCATGCCTTGGCCGTGCGCAGCATATGCCGGCCGGAGCGGTTGGCGCTGGTCGAGACCAGCGCCATGCCGAGGCCGCGGCATAGGCGGGCCGCTTCGGCGTGGGCGGTGACGCGCACGGCCAGCTTGGCATGGCGGCCGGTCAGCCAGCGCGGGCAGCGGCGGCCGGCCGGCAGCAAAAGGGTGTAGGGACCGGGCCAGTATTGCGGCCAGGCGGCCGGGGGCTCGGCCAGGTAGGGGGCGTATTGGGCCGGTGCGCTGCCGATCAGGATCAGGCCCTTGCTCCTCGGCCGCCCTTTCAGGCGCAGGATGGCGGCGACGGCGGCGGCATTGCGCGGGTCGCAGCCGAGGCCGTAACAGGATTCGGTCGGGTAGGCGATCACCCCGCCCGCCGCCAGGTGGCGGCGCAGGGCGGCCAGGTCGGGCAGGGGGGTCAACGCTTCTTGATGGCGCGCCAGCCGATGTCGCGCCGCATCTGACGGCCGGCGAATTCGATCCGGTCGGCGACTTCGTAGGCGCGGGCCTGGGCTAGCTTCACGGTGTCGCCCAGGGCGGTGACGCAGAGCACCCGGCCGCCCGTCACCACCACCTGGTCGTCCTTCAGCGCGGTGCCGGCATGGAAGACATGGACGTCGTCCCCGGCCTTGACGTCCAGGCCGATGATGGCGTCGCCCTTGCGCGGGCTGTCCGGATAACCGGCCGCGGCCAACACCACGCCGAGCGCCACGCGGCGGTCCCACTCGGCCTCGACCTGGTCGAGCCGGCCGTTGATCGCCGCCTCGACCAGGGCGGAGAAGTCGCTCTTCAGGCGCATCATGATCGGCTGGGTCTCCGGGTCGCCGAAGCGGCAGTTGAACTCCAGCACGCCGATCTTGCCGTCCGGGGCGATCATCACGCCGGCATAGAGGAAGCCGGTGTAGGGGGTGTCCTCGGCCTTCATGCCGTTGACCACCGGGCGGATCACCTCGCGCAGGATGCGCGCATGCATCTCCGGGGTGACCACCGGGGCGGGCGAGTAGGCACCCATGCCGCCGGTGTTGGGGCCCTGGTCGCCGTCCAGCAGGCGTTTGTGGTCCTGGCTGGTGGCCATGGGCAGGACATGTTCGCCGTCGACCATGACGATGAAGCTGGCTTCCTCGCCCTGCAGGCATTCTTCGATCACCACCCGGGCGCCGGCCTCGCCGAAGGCGTTGCCAGCCAGCATCATGTCGATGGCGGCGTGGGCTTCTTCGTTGCTCTGGGCGACTACCACACCCTTGCCGGCGGCCAGGCCGTCGGCCTTGACCACGATGGGCGCGCCCTCGGCGTCGATGTAGGCGTGGGCGGCGGCGGCATCGGTGAAGGTCCGGTACTTCGCGGTCGGGATGTTGTGCCGGACCATGAACTGCTTGGCGAAGTCCTTGGACGACTCCAGTTGGGCCGCGGCCTGGACCGGGCCGAATATCTTCAGGTGGGCGGCGCGGAAGGCATCCACCACACCGGCCGCCAGGGGGGCCTCGGGGCCGACCACGGTGAAGGCGATGTCTTCATTCTTCGCGAAGGCGACCAGGTCGGGGATGGTCGTGATGTCGACGTTGACCACGCCCTCTTCGCGTGCCGTGCCGCCGTTGCCGGGGGCGACGTAGACTTTCTGGACGCGCGGGCCCTGGGCCAGCTTCCAGGCCAGGGCGTGCTCGCGGCCGCCGGAACCGATGACGAGTAGTTTCATATGCTTAGTGCCTGAAATGCCGCATGCCGGTGAATACCATGGCCATGCCGTGCTCGTCGGCGGCGGCGATCACTTCTTCGTCGCGCATCGAGCCGCCGGGCTGGATGACCGCCTTGATGCCGGCCTGGGCGGCGTTGTCGATGCCGTCGCGGAACGGGAAGAAGGCGTCCGAGGCCATCACCGAGCCGGGCACCGCGAGGCCGGCGTGCTCGGCCTTGATGGCGGCGATGCGGGCCGAGTTGACCCGGCTCATCTGGCCGGCGCCGACGCCGATGGTCATGTCGTCACGGGCGTAGACGATCGCGTTCGACTTGACGAACTTGGCCACCCGCCAGGCGAACAGCAGGGCGCGCATCTCGGCCTCGGTCGGCACCCGCTTGGTGACCACCTTGATCGAGTGGGTGAGGGCGAGGTCGGCGTCCTGGACCAGGAGGCCGCCGTTGACCCGCTTGAAGTCCAGGCGATTGCCCGGCTGGCTGGGCCACTGGCCGCATTCCAGCAGGCGGACGTTCTTCTTGGCGGCGCAGATGTCGATGGCGGCCTGGGACAGCTTGGGGGCGATGATTACCTCGACGAACTGGCGGTCGACGATGGCCTGGGCGGTGGCGCCGTCCAGTTCGCCGTTGAAGGCGATGATGCCGCCGAAGGCCGACTCGGGGTCGGTCTGGTAGGCGCGGTCGTAGG
>JAAXVP010000182.1 GCA_013335435.1 Thiobacillus sp.
GGCGGTCCGAGCATGCCGGTGATCGTGCTGTGCAGCTCTGAGCGGGAGGTGCGTGAAGGGCTGGAGTCCGGCGCGACCGACGTCATCCGAAGCCCCTTCGACTGGCGAGTCGTAGGACGCCGGGCCGACTTCTTCGCCCGCGCGTTCGAGACCGCGCTTGAGCTCGCCAGGACGCAGGTCAAGCTCGAAGAGGCGTGGCAGGAGTTCCGGCGCAATGCCGGTACCGGTGTCGGAGACGTCGAACTGCACGTAGTCGCCGGCCGGCACTTCAACAAGCAGGGCGAGGCTGCTGGAAACGTGGCGGCGCGCCACCGCGATGGTCAGCTCGCCGCCCTCGGGCATCGCGTCGCGGGCGTTGATGGCCAGGTTGAGGAGGGCGTTTTCGAGCTGGTGCGGGTCGACCAGCGCATGAAGCTTTTCGGTGGGCAGGTCGAGGTGGATGTGGATGCGCTCGGTGAGGGAGCGCGACAGCAACTGGGTCATGCCGTGCACCAGCGCACCGACTTCCACCGGGCAGGGCGCCAGCGGCTGCTGGCGCGAGAAGGTGAGCAGGCGGCGGATCAGTTCGGTGCCGCGGCGGGCCGCCGACAGGGCCGGTTCCAGGTAGTCGTTGAAGCCCTGGTGGGCGGGCAGTTTGTCCTTCAGCGTGGCCAGGTTGCCGGTGATGATGGTGAGCAGGTTGTTGAAGTCGTGGGCGAGTCCGCCGGTGAGCTGGCCGACGGCTTCCATCTTCTGGGCCTGGATCAGTGCGGCCTGGCTGGCCTTTTGTTCGGTGATGTCGATGGACAGCACGAAGAAGCCCTGTACGCCGCCGGCAATCGAGGCTTCCGGTACCACCGCGCTGCGGGCATATACCTGGCGGCCGTCGGCGTTGGTGCGCGAGTATTCGTAGCTGACCTGCTCGCCACTGGCGGCCTGCTCGAGATACGGCTTGATCTGGATATAGGCTTCGGGCCCGAAGACTTCGGCGATGCTGCGCCCGACGATGCTCTCCTTGTTGGCGCCGAACCACTGGGCGTAGCCCTTGTTGGCGAAGAGATAGTGTTCGCCAGCGTCCACGTAGGCGATCAGTGCCGGAATGGCGTCCATGATGAGGCGCAGGCGTTCTTCGCTGCGGGCCAGCTGGGCAGCCACGTTGTCGAGGCGGGTGGTGGCCGCTTCGAGTTCGGCGGTGCGGGCGCGCACGCGGGTTTCCAGGTCGGCGTTCTGGCTTTCGATGAGCTGTTCGTAGCGGCGCTGTTCGGTGACATCGGTCCACAGGGTGACGAAGCCCAGGTTGGGAATCGGCACGCCACGGATCGACAGGACCTGCCCGTTGGGGCGGGTGCGTTCGGCGTTGTGGGGCTGGAAGGCGCGAACGGCGGCCATGCGTTCGGCTACCAGACGTTCGACTTCGGCGTCGCTGCGCGCGCTGCCGCCGTACTCGCCGCGCTTGACGTTGAAGCGCACGAAGGCCTCGAAAGGCGTGCCGACGCGCACCATGTCTTCGGGAAAGTCGAGCAGGCGCAGCAGGGCCTTGTTCCAGGTAACCAGCTTGGGTGTGGCGTCGAAGACCGCGATGGCCTGGTCGAGGAGGTCGAAGCCGGCCAGCAGCAGGTCGTAGCGGCGCAGCTCTTCAGGGGTGCCGGGGCGGGTGCCCGGTGTGCCGGTCGGGATGGCGAGGCGGGAGGTCATGCGTGCCACCGGGCGATGAAGTCGAAGAAGGCCGCCTCGGGCAGGGCCGGCGAGAACAGGTAGCCCTGGGCGAAGTCGCAGCCGGCAGCAGTGAGGCGTTCGCGCTGGGCTTCCGTTTCGACGCCTTCGGCGACTACCTGCAGGTCGAGCTTGTGGGCCATGGCGATGATCGCCTCGGTGATCGCCAGATCGCTCGGGTCGGTGGTGAGGTCGCGGATGAAGGAGCGGTCGATCTTCAGGTTGTCGATGTCCATGCGCTTGAGGTAGGCCATGGCCGAGTAGCCGGTGCCGAAGTCATCGATGGAGATCTGGATGCCGGCAGCGCTCAGGCGGCTGAGCTGGGCGGTGACGCCGGGATGCTCGTCGAGGAGCAGGCCTTCGGTGATTTCGAGGGCGATGCACGAGCCCGGCAGGCCGAGGCTGTCCAGGTTGTCGAGCAGGCTTTCGAGGGAGCGGCCCTTCACAAACTGGCGCGGCGAGGCGTTGACGGCGATCTGGATGGGGCCAGGCTGGTTCTGTGTGTCCGGCGTGCGTTCGCGCCAGCGCAGTGCCGCAGCGGTGGCTTCCTGAAAAACCCAGGTGCCGATGGCGTCGATGAGGCCAAGTTCCTCGGCCACCGGGATGAACTCGGCTGGCGGGATCGGCCCGCGTTCCGGGTGCATCCAGCGCAGCAGGGCTTCGGCCTTGTAGATGCGTCCGCTGGCCAGATCCAGGATGGGCTGGTAGTGCAGCGACAGCTGACCTTCGCCGAGGGCGCTGCGCAGGTCCTTGCCGAGTTGCAGGCGCTGTAAGGCGTTTTCCTGCATGGACGGGGAGAAGTAGCAGAAACGGCTCCGGCCCTCGTCCTTGGCGTGGTACATGGCCTGGTCGGCGTTTTTCAGGATGTCGGCGGGCGTCTCCGCATCCTTCGGAAAGAGGGTGATGCCGATGCTGGCCGACACATAGGCGATGTCGGCGCCCAGATGGAAGGGCTGGTGCAGGGCCTGCAGGATGTCTTCGGCGATCCGTTCGATCGGTGCCCGCTCGGACAGGCCGGGGAGCAGCACGGTGAACTCGTCGCCCCCCTGGCGGGCCACGGTGTCCGAGCCGCGCACGCAGCCCACGACCCGGCGGGCGGCTTCCACCAGCAGGTGATCGCCCGCTTCGTGGCCGAGGGTGTCGTTCACTTCCTTGAAGCGGTCGAGGTCGATGAACAGCACCGCCACGCAGTCGTGGTTCCGGGTGGCCTTCTTCATCAGTTCGGCCAGGCGGTCGTTGAGCAGGCGCCGGTTGGGCAGGCCAGTGAGGGGATCGTAATTGGCCTGCATCCAGATCAGGGCTTCGGTCTGCTTGCGCTCGGTGATGTCGGTGATGACACCCACCAGCCCACCCAGGCGGCCATCGGCCTTGAAGTAGGTGGCCTTGTTGAAGATGACGTCACGGCGGACACCATCGGCGGATTCCACCGAGGCTTCATAGGTCTGCACGCCCGGATGGTCGAACAGGGTCTGGTCGGCTTCGTGGTAACGGGCCGCCAGGTCCGGCGGAGCGATGTCGAACACCGAGCGGCCGATCAGCTCGCTGCGGGCCCGTCCATTGAAGGTTTCGAAGGCTTTGTTGCAGCCCAGGTAGCGGGCCTGCTCGTCCTTGAAAAACAGCGGGCTGGGAATCGCCTCGATGAGTTGCCCGATGAAGCTGAGCTGTTCGGTCGCCGTACGTTCGGCGGCACCGCGGGCGGTGATGTCTACCAGCATGCCGATGATGGCCGGGCGGCCTTCGAACTGGGTGCGGTTGCCGAAGACTTCGAGTTCGATCAGTTCCCCGTTGCGGTGCCGGCCTTGAAAGGTGTAGTGAGCGGTGTCAGTGATCCCGTTGATGCGGTTGGCAATGGCGTTCAGTACTTTCGGCACGTCCTCTTCGGCGATCAGCGCCCTGGGGCCGATATGGCCGCAAATATCGGCCTGCGAGTAGCCGAACATTTCCGCAAAGCGTGGATTGACGTAGCGAAACAACTCGTCCTGGATGATGTAAACCCCGACCAGCGCATTGCGCAGCAGTCCGAGAAAGAGTCCGTCCGCTTCGCGGATCAGGTCTTCGGTGAGGGGTTCCAGGGTGATGTTCATGGGGCGGTTGATCTGTGGGAAGCGCGTCATTCTAAGGTTTGTCCTGGCCGGCTTGCGGAGTGCTGATGGCCAGCTGCTTGCGGTAGCGTTCCGGCGACATGCCGGTCCAGCTGGTGAAGGCCCGGTAAAACGCCGAGGTGTCGGCATAGCCGAGATCGGTCGCGACCTGGGCGATGGATTGGCGGGTCTTGGTCAGGCGGGCCAGGGCCATGTCGCGCCGCAGGGCCTCCTTGATGCCTCGGTAGCTGGAGCCTTCCTCTTCCAGGCGGCGGTGCAGCGTGCGCGGTGACATGTGCAGGCGGTCGGCGACCTCGTCCTGCGACAGGCTGGCTGGCAGGGCATGGCGGATCAGGTCACGGACGCGGGTCACGGTGTTGCGGTCGCGCCGGTAGAGCATGCTGATCTTGCCCGGCGCGCCTTCCAGAAAACTCGCCAGCGCCGCTTCGTCGCGGCGAATCGGCAGATCGAGCAGTGTCGCGTTGAAGCGGGCCACCAGCAGGCTGCCATCGACGAAGCCCGAACGTTCGGTATACACCAGTGCGTAGTCGTCCGCGTGGTCGGGGCGCGTGAACGGAAAATCCACCGAATCGAGCGCCAGCCCACGCCCGGCCACCCAGCACGACAGGCTGTGCAGCAGGCGCAGCAGCCATTCGAAGGCGAAGACGCGGGCCGGATCGTCCGGGTTTGAGGTGAGCGGGGTGACTTCGACGATGTGCAGCTCGGCCCGGTCGCCGTGGCGGTGCACGCTGACAGCCAGGTCGGGCAGGACGATGGCCAGGAAGCGCCGGGCCCGGTCGAGGGCGTCGGCCAATGTGGGGGCGCCGAGCATGCCGCGGCACAGGAATTCGAAGCTCCCCGGACGCATGTGGCTGGCGAACAGGCCGAAGCCTTCGTCTTCCAGTTCGTCGATGACCAGGTTGTAGAGGGTGGCGTAGCGATCCACCGGCACCCGGCTGGCCGCGTCTGCAAGATCGATGTCCAGTCCGGCGAGGAGTGGAAGCGGGTTTTTGTTGCGACGCAGCATGCCGGATAACATGCCTGTCACGAAACCCATTGAAACCGTGGCATGTTTGCGGGCGTGGGTGGTCGACAAGGGCTTCGGTGCTCCAGCAGGGGACAGGAAAAGGGTATTCAATGCAGCTTGGCGGATTTTGCACGAATCCCGTCAGCAACGGCAATGGTCAAGACGCCGGGCGACTCCTACTATGTGGGGATCGAACAACATGATGTGGAGGAGACACCCATGACCGACCTGAGCGTTGCCAAGAAACTCGTCGTTTACAAGCCCAAGAACAAGGTGCGTTTTGTCACCGCAGCGGCGCTATTCGATGGCCACGACGCGTCGATCAACATCATGCGGCGGATTCTTCAATCCACCGGCTCCGAGGTTATCCACCTCGGCCACAACCGCTCGGTCGGCGAGATCGTCAATGCGGCGCTGCAGGAAGACGTGCAGGGCATTGCGATCACCTCCTACCAGGGCGGTCACGTGGAGTTCTTCAAGTACATGATCGACCTGCTGCGCGAGAATGGCGGCGAGAACATCAAGGTTTTCGGTGGTGGCGGCGGCGTGATCGTGCCCTCCGAAATCAAGGAACTCCACGACTACGGCGTGACCCGAATCTACTCGCCCGAAGACGGCGCCGTGCTCGGCCTGCAGGGCATGATCAATGACCTCGTCGAGCGTTGTGACGTGGATCTGACCAGCGTCGGCCCGCAGGGCGCCGAGGCGGTGGTGGCCACGCTCAAGTCGGGCGACCGTCGCGCGCTGGCTCACATCATCACCGGCCTCGAAAACGGCGCTTATGGCGACGACGTCAAGAAAGCCCTGGTCGACGCTGCCAAGGCCCTCAAGGTGCCGACCCTCGGCATCACCGGCACCGGCGGCGCCGGCAAGTCGTCGCTCACCGATGAGCTCGTGCGTCGTCTGCGTCTCGACCAGGAAGACAAGCTCAAGCTCGCCATCGTCTCCATCGACCCGTCGCGCAAACGCACTGGCGGCGCGCTCTTGGGCGACCGCATCCGCATGAATGCCATCGAGCATCCGAACATCTTCATGCGCTCGCTGGCCACCCGCGACACCGGCAGCGAGATCTCCGCCGCACTGCCCGAAGTCATCGCCGCCACCAAGCTGGCCGGCTTCGACATGATCATCGTCGAGACCTCCGGCATCGGCCAGGGCAACGCCGCCATCGTCCCCTTCGTCGATGTGTCGCTGTACGTGATGACCCCCGAGTTCGGCGCCGCCAGCCAGCTCGAGAAGATCGACATGCTCGATTTCGCCGATTTCGTGGCCATCAACAAGTTCGACCGCAAGGGCGCCGAAGACGCGCTGCGCGACGTGAGGAAGCAGTACCAGCGCAACCGCGAATTGTTCACCACGCCCACCGAGCAGATGCCGGTGTTCGGCACCATGGCGGCCCGTTTCAACGACGACGGCGTGACTGCCCTGTACCAGGCCCTCGCCCCGGCGCTGGCCGCCAAGGGTCTCAAGCTGGCCAAGGCCAAGCTGCCGCTGGTGGCCGTCAAGGCCTCCAGCCGCGGCCGTGCCATCGTGCCCGCCGAGCGTACCCGTTACCTGGCCGAGATCGCCGAAGCGGTGCGCGGCTACCACAAGCACACCCTCGAGCAATCCCGCGTTGCCCGCGAGCGTCAGGCCCTGCGCATTTCCAAGGGTCTGTTTGAAGGCTGCAAGAAAGACGCCGGCTCCTTCGCCGAGCTGATCGAATGGAAGGACGGCGAACTCACCGGCACCTCCAAAAAGCTTCTCGACATGTGGCCGAAGACCGTCGAGCTGTACGCCGCCGACGAGTACGTGGTGAAAATCCGCGACAAGGAAATCCGCACCGTCCTGACGTCCGAATCCCTGTCCGGCAGCAAGATCCGCAAGGTTGCCCTGCCGACCTACGAGGACGAAGGCGAGACGCTCAAGTTCCTGATGAAGGAAAACGTCCCCGGCTCCTTCCCCTACACCGCCGGCGTGTTCGCCTTCAAGCGCGAAGGGGAAGACCCCACCCGGATGTTCGCCGGTGAAGGCGACGCCTTCCGCACCAACCGCCGCTTCAAGCGCGTCTCTGAAGGCATGCCGGCGCATCGCCTTTCCACCGCCTTCGACTCGGTGACGCTCTACGGTTGCGACCCCGACCCGCGTCCGGACATCTACGGCAAGATCGGCAACTCCGGCGTGTCCATCGCCACCCTCGATGACATGAAGGTGC
Source organism: Thiobacillus sp. (assembly GCA_013335435.1). GTDB lineage: Bacteria > Pseudomonadota > Gammaproteobacteria > Burkholderiales > Thiobacillaceae > Parasulfuritortus. The sequence continues at coordinate 6,995 of JAAXVP010000182.1, forward strand.
TGTACGACGGCTTCGACCTGGTGAACCCCACCACCTCCGTGTCGATGACCATCAACGGCCCGGCGCCGATCATTCTGGCGATGTTCTTCAACACCGC
>JAAXVP010000183.1 GCA_013335435.1 Thiobacillus sp.
CGCCATCCTGATCGTCCTGGCCGCCTTGGCGGCCGGGGGCCTGGCCCGGGCCGAGCCGGACGACATCAAGCTCGGCCAGCGCATCTACCGCGAGGGCATCCTCCCCTCGGGCCAGCCGATGACGGGGCTGGCCCAGGCCGGCGTGGTGCGTTCCGGCAAGGAGGCGGCTTGTGCCATCTGCCATCGGCGCAGCGGACTCGGCACCGCCGAGGGCTACGTCGTGATCCGGCCCATCGCCGGACCGGACCTGTTCCAGACCCGTGTCGCCACCCCGGCGACGCCGCGCATCGCGCACCAGCTCGGCCAGCCCACGCGCCCGGCCTACGACGACACCAGCCTGGCACGGGCGATCCGCGCGGGCGTCGACGTCACCGGCCGCCAGATGCAGCCCACCATGCCCCGCTATGCCCTCGACGAGGTTCAGATGCGGGCACTGACCGCCTACCTGAAGACCTTGTCGGCCGACCCGCCGCCGGGCGTGACCGACGAGGATATCCATCTCGCCACGGTGATCCAGCCCGGCGTCCCGGAGGCCAGGCGGCGCGCCATGCTGGCCGTGATCGAGGCCTTCGTGCGCGACAAGAACGCCGGCGTGCGCTCCGAGGAGTCGCGCCGCAGGGTCGGCGCCATGCGCATGTACCGCGCCTACCGCAAGTGGGTCCTGCATGTCTGGCAACTGGACGGTCCGCCCGCGACCTGGGCCGCGCAGCTGGAGCGGCGCTACGCCGAGCAGCCGGTGTTCGCGCTGGTCGCCGGGATCGGCGCGGCCAGCTGGCAGCCCATCCATGACTTCAGCGCGCGCTTCGAGGTGCCTTGCATCCTGCCCCTGACCGACCTGCCTGCCGCCAGTGCCGACAATTTCTACACGATTTATTTTTCCCGTGGCATCGCACTCGAGGCCGATGCCCTGGCGCGCTACCTTGGTCAGCACCCGGACCGGATCGTCCAGGCCTATCGGCCGGACGGCGCCGGTGCGGCGGCAGCGGCGGCCCTGCGCGCCAGCCTCGCGGGCGGGCAGGGGCGTCTGCTTGACCGACCGCTGTCCGGCGAGGCCGGCCCTGGCTTCTGGCGTGAACTGTTCGGCACGCCGGCCGATGCCGTCGTCCTCTGGCTCGACCGTGGTGATCTCCAGGCCCTGGACCGGTTCCCGGGCGGTGCCCGGGACACCCCCCTGTATCTCTCGGCCACCCTGCTGGGTGGCGGCCAGGTTCCGGCCGGACTGGAGTCGGCGCGGCTGATCTATCCCTGGCAGATACCGTCCCTGCGCGAGCCGCTCTTGCAGCGCAGCCGGCAATGGCTGCGCTCGCGTGGCCTCGATGCGGCCGACGAAGGGCTGCAGGCGGTGGCGGTCAATACCCTGTTCGCCCTGACCGTGGCCGGCGATGCCCTGGCCCATATGCAGGACAGCTTCATACGGGATTATTTCATCGAGCGGGTCGAGCACAACGTCACCCAGACCCTGATGCCTTCGTTCTATCCCAGCGTCAGCCTGGGGCCCGACCAGCGCTACGCCTCCAAGGGCGTCTACATCGTGCGCCAGGCCGGCGCGCCGGGCCGGGATGCCGCCGCCGACTGGATCGTGCCCTGACGGCCGGTCCGCAAGCCCCGTCCACACCTTTATCGAGGAGATCGAAATGAGCCAGTCCACTGCCCTTACTGCCAGCCTGCGCGTCGGCCTGGCCGCTTTCCTCATCGGCCAGGCCGGGGTCGCCATGCCGATGGAGGCCGTGAACCACGACCATGGCCAGCACCTGCGCGCCATGGCCGACAGGAACGACCGCTATGTCAGCAGCCAGGCGAAATACGGCGTTCCGAACGTCACCCTGGTGGATACCAGCGGCGCGTCGGTGCCGTTGCGCAAGCTGCTGGACGAAGACCGGCCGGTCATGCTGAATTTCATCTTCACGTCCTGCGGCGCCATCTGCCCGGTGATGAGCGCTACCTTCGCCAAGGTCCAGGCCGCGCTGGGGCCGGAGGCGGACCGGTTGCGCATGGTGTCGATCTCCATCGACCCGGAATACGACACCCCGGCGGTGCTCAAGGCCTATGCCGACAAGTACGGCGCCGGCGCGCAATGGCGGATGCTGACCGGAAGCCTGGACAGCAGCATCAAGGTGCAGCGTGCCTTCGACGTCTATCGTGGCAACAAGATGAACCATACCCCGCTCACCTTCCTGCGCGCCAAGCCGGGACAACCCTGGCTGCGCCTGGAAGGGTTCGCCAGTGCCAGCGACCTGGTGGCCGAATATCGCCGGCTCACGGCCATGTGAGCACGGCAGGGGCATCCTGGCCAGGCCAAAGTCCCTCCTGGCCAGGCTAAAGCCATCTTTATGCCCCTAAATAACCCCGCAATTTCGGACCGCAGCCTGGTTGCGTAGTCTACGTACAACACCTGATGCACGACCGGCCGGGAGTTCGGCCTCTGAGCTGTGATGACCGACGGGCGAGATATCGAACGGCAAGAGCAGACATGTGGGAGATGGGGAATGGAAAAAACATTGGCAATTATGGGCATGGTGATCAGTACGGGTGCGGCCGGTAGAAACAGCAATATCCGCGGCACGCAGAATCTGCGGCCCGCCCTTGAGCCGGTTTGCAAGGAGGGGCAGTGGGATACCGTGTTCGTCGACGATGACATGGCCGGCACCGCAGCCCAGCGACATGTACAGGTCAAGGACCGCCGGGCCCAGGCCGAACTGGCCTTGTACGAATCACGCAAGGAACTTCGTCGCCTGGCCGGACTGCTCTGCACCATCCAGGAGGACGAGAAGCGGCGCATTGCCTTGGACCTCCACGACGGCCTGGGCCAGACCCTGACCCTGATCAAGCTGTCCATGGAGAACATCCTGCACCTAGCGGAGAGTAAGGCGAGCGAGGCGGTGGTCGAGTCGCTGCGCGAGGTCGTGCCCAGGATCAAGGATGCCCTGGCCGAGGTGCATCGGGTCGCCATGGAACTGCGGCCGCCCATGCTCGACGATCTGGGCGTGCTACCCACCCTGTCCTGGTTCCTGCGCGAGTACGAGTCCGCATGCGCCGGCGTGACGGTCGACAAAGCCATCAACATCGCCGAGCAGGATGTGCCCGGACCGCTCAAGATCACCCTGTTCCGCATCGTTCAGGAGGCGACCAGCAATATCGTCAAGCATGCCGGCGCCACCCGGGTACGGATCAGCCTGAACCGGTGCGACGAGGTCCTGCACATGCTGATCGAGGACAACGGCTGCGGTTTCGAGCCGGCCAAGGTGGCGTGTTCGGACAACACCGGCCGGGGCCTGGGCCTGCTCAGCCTGAAAGAGCGCACCAGCCATTCCGGCGGGATCCACCAGCTCGATTCCGCACCCGGCCAGGGGACGCGCCACCAGTTCTGGTGGCCCTGCGAACAGGCCGTCTGAAGATTCGCTACGCGATAACCCGCTACGCGCTTGCGCGGCGGGCTGCTCGTGGCCGCGAAAACGGCCTTGGGCCGGAATAAATACAGTGTTTCCAGTACAGGCGAATGCAGTGTTCAACCCAGGGTAAGCCTGGGTGCGTAGGGCTAAGTTGAATCCAACGGCCGGCTCGGGCGATCCGGCCGCTCAACCAGGCGCCAAGGAGGACACAGGTGATGACACCACGGCAGGCAGGGGCGGGCGCCCCGGCAAGACCAAGGAGCTACGGCTTTACCCTGCTGGAGCTGCTGGTCGTCATGGTGATCATCGGCCTGCTGGTAGGGTACGTGGCGCCGAAATACTTCTCCCAGGTGGGCAAGTCCGAGGTGATGGCGGCCCGCGCCCAGATCGACGGCCTGACCAAGGCCCTGGGTCAATACCGTATCGACAACGGCGATTTCCCGACCACTGAGCAGGGCCTGGCCGCTCTGGCCATCCGGCCGGCCAACGCCGCCAAGTGGGACGGCCCCTACCTGGAGAAGGGCGTGCCGGCCGATCCCTGGGGCAATCCCTACGTCTACGCCATGCCCGGCGAACACGGCGACTACGACCTGCAGTCCTACGGCAAGGACGGCAAGCCCGGCGGCGAGGGCAAGGACGCCGACATCACCAACTGGTAGCGCCGATCATGCCCAAGCCCCTGCCCCTATCCCAGCCGACCTGTCACGGGAGGTGCCATGCGCTTTGAACTCAAGGCCGTGCGCGGCGGCGGCGAACTGGCGTTGCTGGCGCTCGACGCCGCCGACGCCGGCGATGCCGAGAGCCAGGCCCGCGGCCAGGGCTATACGGTGCTGGCGATCAAGGCCAAGGCCGACTGGCTGGCCTGGCGCCGGCACCGGCAGCGCTTCCCCCTGGTCCTGTTCTGCCAGGAACTGATGGCCCTGCTCGACGCCGGCCTGAGCCTGATGGAGTCGCTGGAGACCCTGAACGAGAAGGAACTGCGCCCCGAGGTCAGGCAGACCCTGGCGCGGATCATCGCCAGCCTGCACGATGGCCACCCCCTATCCCACGCCCTGCAAGATTCCGAGGCCGACTTCCCGGCCCTGTTCGTCGCCACCGTGCGGGCGAGCGAGAAGACCGGCGCCATCGCCGAGGCCCTGGCCCGCTACGTCGCCTACCAGACCCAGATGGACACGGTCCGGCGCCAGGTCGTCAGCGCCTCCATCTACCCGATCATGCTGACTGTGGTGGGCGGCCTGGTGACCCTGTTCCTGATGGTCTACGTGGTGCCGCGCTTCAGCCACATCTACGCCGAGATCGGCGGTGACCTGCCCCTGATGTCGCGCCTGCTGATGAACTGGGGCAAGCTGCTCGCCGCCCACGGTGCGCTCATCCTGGCCGCCGTCCTGCTGGCCCTGACGGCGCTGGTCTACCTGGTCACCCGTCCGGCCAGCAAGCGCCGGCTGCTGGCCTGGCTGTGGCACCTGCCGACAGTGGGTCTGCGCCTGCATGTCTACCAGCTGGCCCGGTTCTACCGCTCCCTGGGCATGCTGCTGCGCGGCGGCATGCCGCTGGTGACCTCGCTGAACATGGTCTCCGACCTGCTCGACACCTCGCTGCGCGGCCAGCTGGAGCAGGCCACGACCAGCATTCGCGAGGGCCAGTCGATCTCGCGGGCCATGGAACGGCACGGCCTGACCACCCCGGTGGCCCTGCGCATGCTCCGGGTCGGCGAGCGCACCGGCCGCATGGGCGAGATGATGGAGCGCATGGCCGCGTTCTACGAGGAGGAGACGGCGCGCTGGGTGGAGCGCTTCACCAAGCTGTTCGAGCCGGTCCTGATGGCCTTCATCGGTGTGGTCATCGGCGGCATCGTGGTGCTGATGTACATCCCCATCTTCGATCTCGCCGGGAGCATCCGATGACATCGGACGCCGACGGTCGTGTCGACCTGGCCTTTACGCCTGACCGGTTGCATCTGGCCCGGCAGGCGGCGCTGGCCTCCGGGCGCGGCATCGTGGAGGTCCTTGAGGAGCAGGCCGGCCTCGCTCCGCATGCCTTTGCCATCGCCCTGGCGGTGACCTTCCGGCACCCGGTGGCGACCATGGCGGACCTGCACGACTGGACCCCGGCCTTCGACGTCCTGCCCTTCGCCGAGGCCCTGGAGCGCGAATGCCTGGCCCTGCGCGATGGCGATGGCGGCCTGGTCCTGGTCATCGGCGACCCCTTCGACATGGCCCTGCAGGCCTGGGCCGAGGAACGCATCGCCGAGCCGTTTACCTGGCGCCTGGCCCACCACGCCGACGTGGCGGCCTGGCTGTCCCGGTACGAGGAGTCGATGCGTGCCATGGACGGCCTGCTGCCCAGCGACGATGCGGCCGCCGGCACGGCCTCGGGCTCGGAGGACCTGTCCTTCAAGAGCATCAGCGAGGACACCAGCCAGGTGGTCAGGCTGGTCCACTCGACGGTCTACGACGCCCTCAAGGCCGGGGTCAGCGACATCCACCTGGAGACCACGCCGAACGGCCTGGCGATCAAGTACCGCATCGACGGCGTGCTCAGCACGGTGGGCGCGCTGGCCGGGCTTGATCTGGCCGAGCAGGTGATCTCGCGGATCAAGATCATGTCGGAGCTCGACATCGCCGAGCAGCGCATCCCCCAGGATGGCCGCTTCAAGGTCTCCATGCGCGGCCACGAGGTCGATTTCCGGGTCTCGGTGATGCCCAGCATCCTGGGCGAGGACGCGGTACTGCGCATCCTCGACAAGCAGGCCCTGTCCGACCAGATCAAGGGCCTGCGCCTCGACTACCTGGGCTTCGACGCCCAGGCCATCGACCAGCTGCGCCTCCTGTCCGGCGAGGCCTACGGCATGTTGCTGGTGACCGGGCCGACCGGCTCGGGCAAGACTACCACCCTGTATGCCGCGATCAGTGAGATCAACCACGGTCTCGACAAGATCATCACCATCGAGGACCCGGTCGAATACCAGTTGCCCGGCGTGTTGCAGATTCCGGTCAACGAGAAAAAGGGCCTCACCTTCGCGCGCGGCCTCAGGTCTATCCTGCGCCACGACCCGGACAAGATCATGGTGGGCGAGATCCGCGACCCGGAGACGGCCCAGATCGCCGTGCAGTCGGCTCTGACCGGCCACCTGGTGTTCACCACCGTGCACGCCAACAACGTGTTCGACGTGATCGGCCGCTTCATCCACATGGGCGTCGACCCCTACAGCTTCGTCTCGGCCATGAACGGCATCATGGCCCAGCGCCTGGTCCGGGTGACCTGTCCGCACTGCGCCGTCGAGGACCATCCCGACGCCAAGCTGCTGGCCGATTCCGGGATCAGCCCGGAACGGGCGCAGGGCATGGTTTTCCGGGTTGGTCGCGGCTGCGGCCAGTGCCGCGGCACCGGCTTCAAGGGACGCCGGGCGATCGGCGAGATCCTGCGCCTGAACGACGAGATCCGCGAGGCGATCATCGCCCGCCAGCCCCTGCGGGTGATCCGCGACGCCGCCGCGCGCAACGGCACCCGGTTTCTGCGCGACATCGCCCTGGACATGGTGGCCCGGGGCGAGACCACCTTGCAGGAGGTGAATCGTGTCACTCTCATCGCATAAGGAATTGCACGTGGCGCTCGCCCCCGACCAGGTCGCCCTGGCCCAGGT
>JAAXVP010000450.1 GCA_013335435.1 Thiobacillus sp.
GCCTGCGAGCGCCAGTCCCCGCGTCATCAGCGACTATTGCGTAGCCCTGCATCTTTGCACAAAGCACTTGTGCAAACCGTCTGCTATAATAGAGATAGGACCTGTGTTTGCCGCCGCTGTGGTGCTTCCTCCCGACTTCAGTTGCCCGGGACTCAACGATTCGAAAAAATTATCCGCCATCCAGAGGGACGCCCTCAGGGCTCAAATCGAAAAAGAGGCAGTTGCTTGGGCCGTTGCATCGGTCAGCCATCAGGAAATCGACCAGATCAACATACTCCAGGCCTCGATTGCCGCTATGCACTTGGCACTCAACAAACTAAATTTGGTGCCGGCCTTCGTCATTGTCGATGGCAACCGGTTCAAGCCCTGGCGCGAAGTTCCTTTCAAATGTCACATCAAAGGCGATGGCTCGTGGATGTCGATTGCGGCAGCCAGCATTCTGGCCAAGACTCACCGCGACGAATGGGTGGAATCGATCCACCCGCAACATCCGGAATACGATTGGGCCTCGAACAAGGGATACGCCACAGCAAAGCACATTTCGGCCATTCACCGTTATGGATATTCCAAATGGCACCGGCAGACATTTCACCTGAAACGGCAGACCTCCCTTACCTTCCCCTGATCAGAAAACACCGCGGTGGAGGCTTGAACGAATCGCCGCAATGTTGTACCTTTGAAGAAAATTTAGCTTACCCCATCAGTCTGAAAAAAATGGTTCGAAAACGGATTTTTACCATTCTTGGCATTGCTGCTTTTCTGGCTGTTACAGCCGGTATCTGGCTGGGTTATCAGTACCTGTCGCAACCGGCATTGCCCCCGCTCAACGCGGTACCTACCAACGCCATCGCGCTGCTGCAGGGCGCGAACCTGTGCTTCGCCGCGGGCCAGCTGGGCTACCGCCGCCTGCGCCGCACCGAGCGCGGGACGGACCGTAGCGAGGCCGGCAACCTGGCCTGGATGTACCTGGGCGCGGCGGTCTTCGCCGTCGTCGCCGCGGCCGTCGCCGGGCGGCCCGCCGACCTGCTCGCCCTGTCGCCGGCGGCCGGGTGGGCCCTGCTCTATCTGGGCCTGGTGCCCTCGGGCGTCGCCTTCTACCTGTGGAACCGCGGCGCGGCGCGCGTCGGGGCGGGATCGCTCGCGGCGGCCAACAACCTCAAGGTCCCGCTGGGGGTTGTGATCGCCTGGACGGTGTTCGGGGAGCCGGCGCCCTACGCGCGCGTGCTGCTGGGTCTCGCTGTGGTCATCGGGGCCGTGCTGTGGGCCGTGGCGGAGGAGAAGCGACCGGAACAGTCGTGAACAAAACCCCCTTGTCGGAGGCCGGGGGCGGGGTTAGTCTTGCGATCCGAGTATGGCGGCCGCGCGACGGGCGCGGCCAGGGCGCGGGCCGCCGGTCGCCGAGGCCGCAGTCGACCCCACGGACAAGGAGACCCAGACGATGAGCTTCCAGGACCGGATCGAGAAGCTGCTCTCCGGTGGCGACGTCCGCCGCAACGCCCCCCGCGGGGACATGATCCAGGCCTGCGTGGAGGGCGGCGAGGCCGTCGTCAGCAAGTGCGGCGCCCTGGCCACCTGGACCCGCCCGGAATCCACCGGCCGCAGCCCCGAGGACACGCTGCTGGTCAAGCGCCCCGAGAGCCAGGCGAACATCGACTGGACGGCCGCCAACAACCGGCCCGTCGATCCCGAGACCTTCGACATGCTGGTCGACGACGCCCTGGCCACCCTCGGCAAGGGCCGGATCCACGTCAGCGACCGCGTCGTCGGCGCCGATTCCGCCTACGCCCTGCCGGTGACCACGATCAGCAACCGCGCGCTGCAGGTCCTGTTCACCGACAACATGTTCCGCCCCGTGCCCAAGGACATCGGCAAGAGCGTCTTCGCCCAGCGGCCGTTCACGCTGCTGGTCTGTCCGAACGACAAGCTCGACCCGAAGCGCTACGAGGGCCGGCTGCGCGTCGATCCGAAGCTGAAGCACACCTCCACGATGGTCATCGCCATCGACTTCGACCGCCGCATCGGCGTGGTCTACGGCTCGGCCTACTGCGGCAGCTGCAAGAAGCTGCTGTTCACGGTCATGAACTACATGCTGCCGGCCGAGGGCATCCTGCC
>JAAXVP010000451.1 GCA_013335435.1 Thiobacillus sp.
CCCGCCGAGGGGGAGGGGTTGGGGAGAGGGGGTCACATTAATCATCATCACGAATTCAAGAACGCTTCGAGGATGCGGTACTGCTGCTCGGCCTCGCGGGTCTCGGTGCCCTCGCCGCCGGCGATGCCGGCGCAGGTGCGCGCCATGCGCGCCTCCATGGCGGCGTCCCAGGCCAGGTTGTCGTGCGGGCTCGCAGGCTTGACGCAGTTGAGGGCCGCCTTGCAGACGAAGTGGCCGGCCTGGGCCGACCACTCGGTCTCGTGGCCGCACTGGGTATAGCTCTCCACGCTGGCCGCCTTGGCGGCCATGTACATCGCACCCAGTTCCACATCGGTGATGTCGGGCCGCTTGGCGGCGCTCACCGCGCCGGCCACCCGCACGTCGCCACACAGGCCCAGCACGCTGTCGACGAAGCGGGCTGCCACCTGGCGCTGGCGGGACGGATCGAGAGCGGCCAGGGCCGCCTTGAATTCCTTGTCGTTGGCGATGGTCATGGTGTCAGGCTCCTTCCGGTTCGACCGGGTCCGGGATGTGCTCGGCGATGGTTTCGGTCAGGCCGACCACGGGGATGTCCATCTGGTAGTGCTCCAGGCCCTCTTCCAGGACGATCCGGCAGTTGGCGCAGGCGGTCACCAGGCGGTCGGGCTTGACCGCGTCGAGCTGGGACTTCTTCTTCCTGAACGCCTCCAGGCGCAGTTCCTCGCCTTCCTCGATGGCCGAGGCGCCGCCGCCGCCGCCGCAACACCAGTTCATGTAGCCGGCGTCCGGCATCTCGACGAAGTTCTCGGCGATCTGTTTCATCAGCCTGCGCTGCTGCTGGATGACGCCGCCGCGCCGGGCCAGCTGGCAGGGGTCGTGGAAGGTCAGGCGGTCGGTCTCCATGCCCTCGGTCTTGAGCAGGCCCTGTTCCTGGAACTCGCCCAGCACCTCGATGATGTGCTTGACCTGGAAGGTGAACGGCCGGCCGATCAGGTTGGCGCCTTCCCAGCGCAGGGCGGTATAGGCGTGGCCGCATTCCGGGCTGATGACGCACTTGACCTTGAGCCGCTCGGCGCCCTCGACGATGCGCGAGACGATCACCCGGGCCAGGTCCGAGTTGCCGATCTGCATGCCGGCGTTGGTGGCCTCGAAGGCGGACGAGCACAGGGTCCAGGTCTTGCCGGCCTGGCGCATGATCTTGGCGATGGCGGCCAGGTATTCCGGGAAGTTGATGATCTCCATCGAGGACAGCATGACCATGTACTCGACGCCCTCGGCATCGAGCGGGATGGGGATGCCGTAGTCCTCCTCGACGTGCTTCATCTGCGCCTTCACGGCCGGCAGCTTGACGCCCATGGGGCTGCCGATGGTGACGGTGCGGTTGGCGGCGCCCTTGATGCCGTCCGGGGCGTTGCCCGAGGCCGACATGCCCTCGCGCAGCTTGCGCACCATGTAGACGATGTCGTTGCCCACCGGGCAGACCACGGAGCAGCGGCCGCACAGGGTGCAGGAGTTGTAGACCAGCTCCTGCCACTCGTGCAGCTCGGCGTCGGTGACCGGTTTGGCCAGGCCGACCGCCTTGGCCAGGCGGCCGAGCCAGGTGTATTCCTGCTCGTAGACCCGGCGCAGGGGTTCCAGCTTGTGGATGGGCGTGTACTTGGGATCGCCGGTCTCGGTGTAGAACAGGCAGGCCTCGGCGCACAGGCCGCAGTGCACGCAACTGTTGAAATAGCTGGCGATGGGCGCGTCGATGACCTCTTTCAGGACGCGGACGCCTTTTTCGAGTGTGGCGCTCATGGTTCGAACCCCTCACGATGCGTCGCCGTCATTCCCGCGCAGGCGGGAATCCAGCGTTGTTGGACTGGGCTCCCGCCTGCGCGGGAGCGACGAAGAAGGAAGTGGCTCATACCGGCACTCCTTTGTGACCGTTGACCGTGCCGTTGTACCAGCGCGAACCGAACACGGTGAAGGCATGGAACAGCTTGGTGAAGGGCAGGACCACCAGCAGCACCTCGACGCTCAGGATGTGCAGGGCCAGCAGGGTGGTATAGGGCAGCAGCAGGTGCTGCACGGCGAGCCAGCCGGTCAGCACCGGCAGGAAGGTCACCGCCCAGGTGAACCAGTCCTC
>JAAXVP010000452.1 GCA_013335435.1 Thiobacillus sp.
CGTCCGCCAGCTCGACACCGGGGCTCTCTAACGGGCGCTTGCCGATTCACTCGACCGGGGTTTGACCGCCTGCGCCATCGCCTTCATGCATGCCTGGAAGAATCCCGAGCACGAACTCGCCGCCGGCGCGATCGCCCGGCGCCTCGGTTTCCGCCAGATCAGCCTGTCGCACCAGGCCTCGCCACTGATCAAGTACCTGCCGCGCCTGGAAACGGCCGTGCTCGACGCCTACCTGTCGCCGCCCCTGCGCCGCTATGTCGAGCAGGTCGCCGCGGCCCTGCCGGCCGACTGCAAGCTGGAATTCATGCAATCGAACGGCGGCCTGGTCGCCGCCGACGACTTCCAGGGCAAGGACAGCGTCCTGTCCGGCCCGGCCGGTGGCCTGGTCGGCATGATCAAGGTCGGCCGCGCCGCCGGCGCCGACCGCCTGATCGGCTTCGACATGGGCGGCACCTCCACCGACGTCTCCCTCTATGCCGGCGAACTGGAACGCCAAGCCGAGACGACGGTGGCCGGCTGCCGGGTCCGGGTACCCATGCTGGCGGTCCATACCGTGGCGGCCGGCGGCGGCTCGGTGCTGCATTTCGACGCCAGCCGGCTTACGGTCGGGCCGGATTCCGCCGCCAGCCTGCCCGGTCCCAAGTCCTACCGGCATGGCGGCCCCCTGACCGTGACCGACGCCAACCTGTTCCTGGGCCGCATCCAGGCGGACCATTTCCCGACCGTGTTCGGCCCCGAAGGCAACCTGCCCCTGGACGGCGCAAGCGTGCGCCTGGCCTTCGCCGCGCTGACCGACCGGGTGAACCGCGAGCTCGGCCTCGACTACACGCCCGAGCGCCTGGCCGAGGGCTTCCTCGACATCGCCGTCGAGAACATGGCCGACGCCGTGCGCCACATCACCCTGGAACGCGGCGTCAATCCGGCCGACTTCAGCCTGGTCTGCTTCGGCGGCGCCGGCGGCCAGCTGGCCTGCCGGGTCGCCGCCAGCCTGGGCATCGGGCAAGTGCTGGTGTCGCCCTTCGCCGCCGTGCTGTCGGCCTACGGCATCGGCCTGGCGGAACGGCGCGAACTACGTCAGACCGCCGTCGAAATCCCCCTTGCAGACTGCGACCTGCCCGCAACCGAGCCGGGCACGGAGCAACGCGCGCTGCTCCGCTACGACGGCTCCGACACCACCCTGGCGGTGCCCCTGGCCGACCCCGAAACCATGGCCGCGGCCTTCCACCGCCTGCATGCGCAACGCTTCGGCTTTGCCGACCCGGCGCGGCCGCTGGTCTGCGCCGCCATCGAGACCGAGACCGTCACCGGCGGCGGCGCGGCGGTCGCCCAGGCCGTCGCCACCGCGGCGCGACCGCCGGAGTCGGCGCGGATGTACATGGCAGGCCACTGGCAGGATGTCCCGCTGCACCGGCGCGCGGACCTGATCGCCGGCCAGCGCATCGTCGGACCGGCCCTCATCGTCGAGGCCGGTTCATGCACCGTGGTCGACCCCGGCTGGTCGGCGGAACTGAGCGCGCGCGGCGATCTGCTGCTGAACTCCGACCAGGCCCTGCACCGGCTGCCCGACCTGAGCCGGCCCGATCCGACCTGGCTGACCCTGTTCAACCGCCGCTTCATGAGCATCGCCGAGGACATGGGCCGGGTCCTGCAGATGACCGCCCGCTCGGTCAACATCCGCGAGCGCCTGGACTTCTCCTGTGCCCTGTTCGACCGCGAGGGCGAACTGATCGCCAACGCCCCGCACATCCCGGTCCACCTGGGCAGCATGGGCGACTCGGTCAAGGCCATCCGATCCCGCTTCGCCGACCTGGCGCCGGGCGATGCCTATCTGATCAACTCGCCCTACCACGGCGGCACCCACCTGCCCGACATCACCGTGGTACGGCCGGTGTTCGCCCCGGACGGCGGCGCGTTGCGCTACTTCACCGCCGCCCGCGCCCACCATGCCGACGTCGGCGGCATCGCCCCCGGTTCCATGCCGGCGGCCAGCACCCGCATCGACCAGGAGGGCTGCCTGTCCGAGGGACTGCGCATCGTCGCCGGTGGCCGCTTCCTTGAAGTGGCCGTGCGTGACTGGCTGAACTCGGCGCCCCCCT
>JAAXVP010000453.1 GCA_013335435.1 Thiobacillus sp.
AGGCGTTGGGATGGTAGGCCACGGCCGGGTCGCCCTCGCCGACCTCTTCCACCACCGACAGGGTGGGCAGGGGCTGGAAGGCGCACAGGCCGTGCGGGAAACGCAGGAAGCGCACCCGTGCGCTGGTACGCTGCTTGTGGGCCAGGATCAGGCGCAGGTCGGCGGGCAGCATGGTCAGATCATGGGCAGCAGGCGCGCCTCCGCCTTGACCAGGTCGCCCCGGCCCCAGGCGGTGACCGCCTCGATGAACCATTCCCGTTTGTGCGGATGGCGTACGCAGAGGTCGTACTCGGCGAAGAAGCTGCCGTCGCTGTTGATGGCCAGGCGGCCGACCCGTTCGTTCAGCGCGTTGCGCCAGATGCCTTCGTAGCCGGGCAGGCCGTTGGCCGGGTCGGTCACCGCGCCGAGCAGCAGGGCCTCGGCGCGGATGTCGGGCAGCCGGTCGGCGGCGACGTACTTGATCGCCTCGCCGCGCAGGGCGCCGACCAGGCGGCCGATGGTGGCCTCGATCTCGGGTGGCAGGCGGCCGGCCATCACCAGAGGTCCGCGGGTACCTTCAGTCGCTCGACCGGGGCATCGCCGAGCAGGTGTTCGTCGAATATGGCGCCGACGTCCTCCTTCTTCACGTTGCCGTACATGATGCCCTCCGGGTAGACCAGGACGTTGGTGCCGGTGCTGCACGGCCCCAGGCAGCCGGTGGCGGTGATCATCACCTTGTCGAAGCACTGGCGCTGCTGGAACTGGAAATAGAACTCGTCGAGCACGTCGCGGCAGCCCTTCTCGGCGCAGGAGCCGCGCGGGTGGCCGGGCGGCCGGGTCTGGGAACAGACGAAGACGTGTTTCTGTGGTCTCGGCATAACTAACTCCGGTGACAAAGTGACAAAGTGACGAGTGACAGGGTGATCGGAGACGCAGCGGGTTTCGTCACTGTGTCACTCGTCACTCCGTCACCGCCTTCAAACCGGCATGGCCGAGTGGGTGTAGCAGTTCTTCGGGCAGACCCGGCCGCAGGCGCCGCAGCCGATGCAGTCCAGGGCGTTCTTGATGGTCATCACGCTCATCTGGTCCTCGTCCATGTCCTCGTCGATGTCGTCCTCGTCGCGTTCCTCCAGGGACAGGACATCGCGCGGGCAGACCTTGTAGCAGCGACCGCAGCCGATGCAGACCTTCTGGTTGATCTCGACCACGAATTCCGGGGTCCAGGCGGTGCCGCCCCGGGTCAATGCGGTATAGGCGTCCATTGCTTAACCTTTCTGTGCGGCCGCGAGGCGGGCGTTGGCGTCGGCCCAGGCCTTGCAGGCGTCGTAAGTGGATTGGGCGATGCCCGGGATTTCCTCATAGCCGGCCGGCAGCTTGTCTTCCACCAGGTCGTGCAGTTGCGAGGCCCATTCGCTGGCCATGCGCTTGAGTTTCTTGACCTCGCGGTCGAGGTCCTTCAGTTCGTCTTCAGTCATTACTTTCTCCAAAGTCGTGACGCAGATTCGTGACGCAACGGCGTGACCTGAAAGGCGTGACAGGGTGATGGTTTTCGTCACGCCTTTGCGTCACGCCGTTCTTGTCACGCTTCATTCGTCACGCCTTACAGACCGGCCACTTCGGAATACTTGCCGACGATCTCGAGCGCCACGGAGAGCAGCTTGTCGGCCTCGTCCTTCATCTTGGACAGGCTGTCGAAGCTGAACCGGTGCACGTCGCGCACGGTGCGGTCCATCACCACCAGCTTGCCGACCGTGATCAGGGCGCGGCCGAAGCCCTCGTGGGTGATGTTGACCATGGGCACCGCCATGTGGCCGCATTCCTTCTCGATCAGCACGGCGATGGCGTTGTAGTAGCACTTCACCCGGGCCAGGGTCTCCTCGTCGGGGTCGCCGATGACCGGGATCTCGCGACGCTGCTCCTTGGTCTTCACGAACGGGGCGAGGATCTGCTCGACGCTCCAGCCGTCGTAGGTGCCGTAGCTGTCGATGGCACGCATCTGCTTGCTCATCTCCTTGATGAAGTCGGTGGTCAGGATGGGGTCGAGTTCGATGGTTTCGGTCACGGTTGTTCTCCGGAGGTGATGGAAATTCGGG
>JAAXVP010000454.1 GCA_013335435.1 Thiobacillus sp.
GAATTCGTCGCCGCCCAGGCGCGCCACGGTGTCGCTGGCGCGCACGCAGTCGGTGAGCCGGCCGGCGATGACGGTAAGCAGGCGGTCGCCGGCGGCGTGGCCGACGGTGTCGTTGATGCGCTTGAAATGGTCCAGGTCGATGAACAGGAGGGCGTGCTGGCCGAGGTTGCGGCTGGCGCGTTGGAGTGCGTGGCCGACGCGGTCGGCGAGCAGGTGGCGGTTGGGCAGGTGGGTGAGGGGGTCGTAATGGGCCAGCTGTTCGAGCCGGGCGGAAAACAGCTTGCGGTCGGTGATGTCCTGGAACATGAAGATGTAGCTCTGCTGTTCGCCCCGGTCGCCGTCGATGGCGGAGACGCTTTCCCAGGCCGCGAAGGCATCGCCGTTCTTGTTCCGTTTCCAGGTCTCGCCGACCCAGCCGCCTTCCGCGCGCAATTCGCGCCACATCTCGGCGATCGTCTCGGGCGCCTGGCCGTCGGAGTCCAGGAGGGCGATATTGCGCCCGAGCATGTCCTCGGGGGCGAATCCGGTCATGGCGGTGAACATCGGGTTGATGCGCAGGATGTCGCCGCGGATATCGGTGATGGCGATGGCCTGCAGGCTGTCGTCGAACACCTTGGCGGACAGTTCCAGTTCGGCCAGGTCGGCCCGGTGCCGGTCGAGGTAACGGCGCACGCGCCGCCCGGCGAGTACGATGCCGGTCAGGCCGAGCAGCCAGATGACGCCATGCGACGCCAGCGCGGGCACCGGGTTCGAATCGAAGCCGGGTATCGGGTACAGATTGAAGGCCAGGGAGGCCGTCATGGCCAGGCTCCAGACGACCACTGCCGCCCAGGCCAGGCGGCGCATCAGACGCAGATCCCCGCGCGGACGCCGCCGCGCTGGCGCGGCGCGGGCCGGGTTCGGCTGCGGCGGTGAGGTCGCCATTCGGGCGGTGGAGATAGGCATCGGCCAATTAACGTCCTGGTTCCGCCTTTCTTTAGCGAGACGCTGATTGAACCCGTCATCGCGAGGGGCGCAGCGACGTGGCGATCCAGAAGTTGTTCACTTTTCAAGCATCCTCGATTGCCGCGCTGCGCTCGCAAGGACGGCACTTGATCTATTGAGTGTTTCCTTGGCGCCTTTGCAGCGTATTGCCGGCGGTGCCCGATTTCGCGGTTCCCGAATTGACGCCCATCCTGGTTTCATACAAGATTTAAAAACTTCTTAAATTCCCGGCGAGTGCCGGGATGCGACCATGATCGAAAGCGAGGTTGTGTCATGCACATACCCGATGGCTACCTGAGTCCGGCGACCTGTGTCCTTGCCTATGCCGCCGCCCTGCCGTTCTGGTACGTCGCCTTCCGGCGCGTCAACCGCGCCCTGCATACCCGCATGGTGCCCCTGCTGGCGGTGTTCTCGGCCTTCAGTTTCGTGATCATGATGTTCAACCTGCCCCTGCCGGGCGGGACCACGGGCCATGCCGTCGGCATGGCGGTGGCGGCCATCGTGCTCGGGCCCTGGGCCGCGATGGTGGCGATCTCGGTCGCCCTGCTGATCCAGGCGGTGTTCTTCGGCGACGGCGGCATCACCGCCCTGGGCGCCAACTGCCTGAACATGGCCATCGTCGGTTCCCTGGTCGCCCACTGGACCTATACGGCGATCGCCGGCGCTTCCGAGCTGACCTCGCCGCGCCGCGTCGCCGCCGCGGCCATCGCCGGCTACCTGGCGATCAACGTCGCCGCCTTGCTCACGGCGGTCGAGTTCGGCATCCAGCCGATGTTCTTCCACGATGCCGCCGGCGCCCCGCTGTACGCGCCCTATCCGCTCGCAATCGCGGTGCCGGCCATGATGATCGGCCATGTCAGCATCGCCGGCCTGGCCGAGATGGCGATCACCGGCGGCCTGGTCGCCTACCTGCAACGCAGCAATCCCGAGTTGCTGGCACGTGCCATGCCCCGCGTCGACGGTGCCGTGCAGGCCGCGCGCACCTTCTGGTACGGCCTGCTCTGGGTGATTCCGTGCTACCTGCTCCTCGTGCTGACGCTCGGGCTGGGGATCATCGTCGTCTGGCTGCCTCTCGCACTCGTTACGATCTGGTTCATCTACCGCATCG
>JAAXVP010000184.1 GCA_013335435.1 Thiobacillus sp.
GGCGTAGCTGCGGTCGGCCGCTGACAGCCGATCGTTCAGGCCCAGATAGCGGATATAGGCGCCCTGCGGGTCGTCCCGGGCCAGGCGGGCGATGGCGATCAGCACCAGCTCGCGGCCCTGCCGGCTGGCGGCAAAGTTGGCGGGCAGGCGGTCGAGGTAGGTGGACGGGTTGGTGCTGGCCTTGTCCAGGTCGGGCGGGCCGATCAGCTGCTCGGCGGGCAGCCAGGCAGCCACGGCACGGGCGCCGGTGACGCGCTTGGCTTCCATCAGGCGGCGCACACGCGACCAGATTTCATCGGGGCTGACGCGGGCTTCCTGCACCAGGGCACGCAGCACCGGAATACAGCTTTCCGGCGTATCCACCAGGGAGAACCACAAGGGCCGGATCTCTTCCAGCAGCGCCGGATCGCCGTTGCTCAGGCGGGCCTGGTAGTGGTAACAGCGCAGGTCCTGCTCGGGCTGCTCCATGTTCGGATATTCGGCCGCCAGGGTGCTCCAGTCGGCCCGCTTGCCCAGGCTACGCAGCCATTCACCACGCAATTTCTCGGCCAGCCAGCTGCCGCTGTTGCGCTGCAAGAACTCACGGATGCGGGAAAAGTCGGCATCGCCGTTGCGGGCGACAAGGTTGGACAGCGCCCAGTATTCGGGATAGATGTCGAGCACATGGCCGGTCGGCGGGGCGTTCTGGGCGAGGCGGTGGCGATCGCCGCTGCGCGCCGCGTCCTTGGACAGCAGGATGCGTTCGTCACCGGGATCGCCGCCTGCCGGCAAGGCCATCCACAACACTGCCGCCAGCACGGCCAACACGCTATTCTTCATTGCTTTACGTTCCGCCAAAATGCCGCCGGAGAATAGCACAGTGAATTCCCCCCTCCCCCGTCCCGCAGCCGATTCCGGCGGCGAAATTGCTGCGCTGCGAAAAAATCTCCGCAACGCTCGCATCGCAGCCCGTGAACAGCTCCCCGCCGCCGAGCGCCAGGCGCTCACCGCGCGCATCGAAGCGCACCTGGACGCCCTCCTCGCCCGCCTCGCGCCAACGCGCCTGGCCTTCTGCTGGCCGTGGCGCAACGAGGTGGATCTGGTGCCGTGGATGAATCGCTGGCTGGCCGCCGATGCAACGCGCCGGGCGGCTCTGCCGGTGGTGCGCAATCCTGGCCAGCCGATGGCGTTCCTGCGCTGGACGCCCGATGCAGCCATGGACACGGACCACCACGACATCCCGATCCCGGCCGATGGCGAGCGCCTCGAGCCGGACCTGATCCTGGTACCCCTGAATGTCTTCGATGCGGCGGGTTATCGGCTTGGCTACGGTGGCGGCTATTTCGACCGCACGCTGGCGGCGCTGGACCCGCTACCCGTGTGCGTCGGCGTGGCCTTCGAGCTGGCCCGCACCGAAACGGTCTATCCCCAGCCCCACGACCAGCCGATGGACTGGATCGTGACCGAGGCCGGGGCGGCGCAGGCGACGGGCAGAACGCTCAGCGCGTAACCGGACGCACGCCCGGCAGCGGACTGCCGAGGATCGCCGAACGGATCACGTCGATGGCGCCACTGCGCGGGTAGGTAACGCGCCACGCCAGGGCGATGCGGCGGAAGGGTTCCGGCGCCTCGAAGGGGCGCACGGTGAGCAGGGGATTGCCGTCGGGCAGCGGGTCGGCCGCGCTGCTCGGCAGCACGGTAATGCCGGCGCCGGTGGCCACCATGTGGCGAATGGTTTCGAGGGAGCTGCCTTCGAGGGTGCGTTGCAGGCCTTCACCGCTACGGCACAGGGGACAGACTTCGAGCACCTGGTCACGGAAGCAGTTGCCGGCGCCCAGCAGCAGCAGCGGCGCTTCGGCGAGGCGCTTGGCAGAGATGGACGCTTCCTGCTCCCAGGCATGCCCGGCAGGCATCAGCACCCGGAAAGGCTCGTCATAGACGGCCTGAGTGACGATACCCGGCTCCTCGAAGGGCAGCGCCACGACGATCACGTCCAGATCGCCACGCTTGAGGGATTCGGCCAGCCGGACCGTGTAGTTTTCCTGAATCAGCAAGGGCATCGACGGTGCTGCCGCATGAACCCGCGGAATCAGGTGCGGCAACAGGTAAGGCCCGATGGTGTAGATCACGCCCAGCTTGAGGGGGCCGGACAGGGGGTCGCGGCCGGCGGTGGCAAGCTCCTTGATCTGGCCGGCTTCGAGCAGCACCTTTTCGGCCTGGGCCACGATGCGCGCGCCGATGTCGGTGATTTTCACGTCGGCTGCGCTGCGCTCGAAGAGCGTCACCGCCAGCTCGTCCTCGAGCTTCTTGATGGCCACGGAGAGGGTTGGCTGGCTCACGTTGCAGCGTTCGGCGGCATGCCCGAAATGCCGTTCACGGGCCAGCGCAACAAGGTAGCGAAGATCGGTCAGCGTCATCGGGAACACCCTCAGCAACGATAGTGATTAACTATACAACGCTGGCGAGGAAAGGGGCATTTTCCCTTCGCCCGAGACGACTTGGCAGCACCTTGCAAGCGGCAAAAGCATCCCCATCTTTGTAAGCGTTTGTTCAAGCAAGGAACATGACGCCAGGGACGGCGTCGATAGTCTGGTGAAAAACAGGAGTAACGCATGAAACCTGCCGTGTTGAAATCGACCCTCGCCTTCTCCGCCATCGTCCTCGCCGTTTCCGGCTGCCTGCAGGACGGCGGAGCCATCTCCCCCTCCCATGCCGGCAACGCCAGCATCGCGCCCGCCGTGGCGCCGGCAGCCGCACCGGTCACGACCAACCGCTACGGCCTGCCTGACTTTTCGGGCCTGGTGGAACAGGTCGGCCCGGCGGTGGTAAATATCAGCGTCACCCAGAAACGCCCCCGTGGCGGTGCCACGGCAGGCGAGGATCCTTTTGCCGGCGATCCGTTCTACGATTTCCTGCGCCGCTACGGCGTGCCCATTCCCGGCATGCCGGGCAACGGCAACGGGGGTGGCGGACGCGCACCCGAGCAGATCCAGCAAGGCGTCGGCTCGGGTTTCATCGTCAGTTCCGACGGCTTCGTGCTGACCAACGCCCACGTGGTGGACGGCGCCACCGAGGTCACCGTCCGGCTCACCGACAAGCGCGAATTCAAGGCCCGGGTCGTCGGCGTGGACAAGCGCACCGACGTGGCCCTGCTGAAGATCGATGCCACCGGCCTGCCGGCGGTGAAGACCGGTGACGCCGAACACAGCAAGGTCGGCGAATGGGTTGTCGCCATGGGCTCGCCCTTCGGCTTCGACAACACGGTGACCGCCGGCATCATCAGCGCCAAGGCGCGCCGCCTGCCGGACGAAACCTACGTGCCCTTCATCCAGACCGACGTGGCCATCAACCCGGGCAACTCCGGCGGCCCGCTGTTCAACCTGGCCGGTGAAGTAATTGGCATCAACTCGCAGATTTACAGCCGCTCCGGCGGCTTCATGGGCATCTCCTTCGCGATTCCCATCGACGTGGCGATGAAGGTCAAGGACCAGCTGCAGAAGTACGGCAAGGTCTCCCGCGGCCGCCTCGGTGTGACGATTCAGGGACTCGATACGGAGCTCGCCCAGAACTTCGGCCTCGACAAGCCGGCCGGCGCCCTGATCGCCA
Source organism: Thiobacillus sp. (assembly GCA_013335435.1). Taxonomy (GTDB): domain Bacteria; phylum Pseudomonadota; class Gammaproteobacteria; order Burkholderiales; family Thiobacillaceae; genus Parasulfuritortus. The sequence continues at coordinate 3,586 of JAAXVP010000184.1, forward strand.
ACGTGGAAAGCGGCTCCCCGGCCGAAAAGGCAGGCCTCCAGTCGGGTGACGTGGTTCTCGGCGTAAATGGCCAGAAGGTGGCCGACTCCGCCGACCTGCCACGCATCATCGGCGACCAGAAACCCGGCAGCGTGGTGCGCCTGTCGATCTGGCGCGAACGCAAGACCCGCGAGCTCAACGTGACCCTGGGTGAACAGGCCGGCGAGAAGACCCTCGCTGCCAGTCCCGAGCGCAAGAGCGGCGAGAGTGCCAGCAGCAAGCTGGGCCTGACCGGACGTGCCCTGACGGCGCAGGAAGCATCCCGCCTCGGCGTTCCCGGTGGCGTGCTCGTGGAAAGCGCCAGCGGCCCTTCGGCCAAAGCCGGATTGCAGCCCGGTGACGTCATCCTCGGCATCAACTACCAGGTCATCGGCACTGTCGAGCAGTTCCGCAAACTCCTCGAGGCGGCCGGCAACCTCTTCGCCCTGCTCGTGCAACGCGGGGATAGCCGGATCTTCGTGGCAGTGCGCATGGGGCAATGACAAATGGGCCTGTGAAAATATGCAAAATCACAGGCCCATCCATTCTTTAGCGAATTAAGTCACTGTTTAGAGAAAAAAAATTACGTAATAGGGTGCAAGCGGGGTAGTTATAATTGGCAGAAAAAGCGGGGTTAGCATGTGCCAGTCTTTGGGAGCCCCCCGTCTCAGACCATAACAAAAAGTCACTCGATGTTCTTGCTGCTGTCCAGGCAGGCTCTGCTTGTTGCGCTGGCGGGCCTCCTGCCAATTAACGCTGCCCTTGGTGCCGACCCTTTTCGGGCTGACGGCGCCGAATCGCCTTTTTTCGAAGAGCTTCCTACTGTCCTGTCCGCTTCCCGCCTGCCCCAGGTGCTCAACGAAGCACCGGGGGCGGTAACCATCCTCGACCGCGAACTGATCCGCGCCACCGGCTACCGGGATGTAGCCCGCCTGCTACGCCTGGTGCCCGGCATGCAGGTCGGCCAGGAGCGCGGGCACGCACAGTGGGTCACCTATCACGGCCTCGGCAGCGACTACCCGACCGAAATCCAGGTACTCATCGACGGACGCTCGGTGTATGCGCCAAGCTCGTTCGGCGGCGTCGACTGGTCGGCCCTGCCGCTCACCATCCAGGAAATCGAACGCATCGAGGTCGTCCGCGGCACCAACTCCAACGCCTTCGGCGCCAACGCCTTCCTGGGCGTCATCAACATCATCACCCGCCACAGCCACCAGGACCGCGGCGCCTCGGGCCAGATCAACGTCGGCAACCATGGCATCGCCGACCTGCAGGCCAGCTGGACCGGCGGCAGCGACGGCCTCGGCGTGCGCCTCTCCGCGGCCCAGACGCGCGACAACGGTTTCAGCAACCTGTACGACTCGCGCCAAAGTCAGACCCTCAGCCTGCGCAGCGACTACCGCCTTGACGCCCGCGACGAACTGACCCTGCGCGCCGGCTACAACCACATTGAGCGCGGCCAGGGCTACCCCGACTCCCTCTTCGGCAACAACGCCGAACGCAACACCGGTACCGACGGCAGCACGATCCACCTCACCTGGCGGCGCACCATTGCCGAGGATGAAGAGTGGCTGCTCAGCCTCTATCAGAATCACGAATCCGGCGTTGACCGCTGGCTGGCCTCAGCGCTCCCCTACTATCCCTACCCGGCGGTGCCCCTCGACCGCAGCCGCGCCAGCAACCGGACCAACGTCGAGGTGCAGCACCGTTTCGCCCTCAATCCGCAGGCACGGCTGGTGTGGGGCCTGGAGAGCCGCCGCGACAAAACCGAGGCCCCCTTTCTATTTGTCGGCGGCAACCCGCCGGCAATGAACATGTACCGGGCCTTCTCCAACCTGGACTGGCGCCTGACGCCAAGCTGGCAACTCAACCTCGGCGGGCTGCTCGAAAAAAATGGCAATGTCGCGGTCCAGTTCATTCCGCGCGCCTTCGTGAATTGGCAGGCCAGCCCCAGCGACACCTTCCGCGCCGGCTACGCGCGGGCCTGGCAGCAACGCAACCTGTTCGACCTCTACGGCGACGTGCGTGCCTACGATCCGGCCAGGCGCGGCGTGCTGCTCGCCTGGCCCTACCAGTCCAACCCGAACCTGCGCGTGCCGCGGGTAGACACTGTTGAGATGGGCTATCTGGGGCGTTTCCATGCCATCGACGCCACCCTGGACGTACGGGTTTTCAACGAGCGGATTACCGATTTCGTGGTCCGCGAGACGGTTTCGGCCGATGTCGGCGAACTCCACATGCCGAGTTCGCAGTTCATCAACGCCTCATCTCCCGTCGTATTGCGCGGCATCGAGTACCAGTTGCGCAGCAAGCCCCGTCCCGGTACCGAATTCATCTTCAATCACAGCCTGATCGACCGCCACGTGGACGACCCGGCCATCGCCAAACGAACCGCCCCCTACACGGCCAGCCTGACCTGGCTGCAGGACTACGGGCAGGGCTGGACGAGCACCGCCAGTGTCATGCGCATGGGCCCGCTGGCCGGCGGCTACGGTTACGTTTACGGCTGCGACTACACCGCGCGGGCTTACAGCAGCCTTGATCTGCGCATTGCACGCAGCTTCCGCGTCGACGGTCGCAAGGCCGAAATCGCCCTGAACGGCATCAACCTCGGAGAGCCCCACCAGGAGATCACCGACCGCTCGGAACAATGCCTGCCGGCCCACCAGGGCACGCCGGTCAATCCGGCTTCCAGCATGGCCTGGGTGTCACTGGCCATCGAACTGTAAGCCGCCGCCCGGCGTGCTGCCGGCGCTTATTCCGAACCGACCGTTTTGCGGATGAACACGGCCCGCTGGATATCGGTTACCCACACCAGCCCGTCGCCGGTCTGACCGGTGCTCGCCACCTCGACGATATGATCGACAAGGGCATCGACGAGTTCGTCCGGCGCAATGATCTCGACCCGCACCTTGTCGGTAAAGTCGGTCAGTTCCTCCTTGATGGTATGCGGCGCGTGACGCGCCGTGGCACCGCAGCCCACCGCCTTGGTGATGGTCATACCCGGAAAGCCGGGCACGGCCCGCAGCACCTCCCGCAAACGCGGCAGTTTCTGCGGGCGGATGACAGCGTGAATTTCCTTCATTTGCATTCCTTCGTTCAAACACGGGCCGCCCGCAGACGGCCCGTCAGGATCAGGCCTCGTACGGGGTATCGTCGAACCACTTGTACAGCGTCGGGAGCACCACCAGGGTCAGCAGGGTCGAAGTGATCAAACCGCCGATGACCACGATGGCCAGCGGCCGCTGCACTTCCGAACCCGGTCCGGTGGCAAACAGGAAGGGCACCAGGGCCAGCAGGGCCACGGTGGCCGTCATCATCACCGGCCGGAAGCGCAGGGTTGCCCCCTTCACCC
>JAAXVP010000185.1 GCA_013335435.1 Thiobacillus sp.
GCTGCATCTCGGTCACTTCCTCGGGGCGCTCGTCGATCAGCAGGACGATCAGCACCGCCTCCGGGTGGTTGGCGGCGATGGCGTGGGCGATGTGCTGCATCATCACCGTCTTGCCGGTCTTCGGCGGCGCCACCAGGAGGCCGCGCGAGCCCTTGCCGATGGGAGCGACGATGTCGATGATGCGGCCGGTCAGGTTTTCTTCCCCCTTGATCTCGCGTTCCAGTTTGAACGGTTCGTTCGGGAACAGCGGGGTCAGGTTCTCGAACAGGATCTTGTGCTTGAGGTTCTCGGGTGACTCGCCGTTGACCTTGTCCAGCTTGGTGATGGCGAAGTAGCGCTCGCCATCCTTGGGGGTACGGATCTCGCCCTCGATGGTGTCGCCGGTGTGCAGGTTGAAGCGGCGCACCTGGGACGGCGAGATGTAGATGTCGTCCGGACTGGCCAGGTAGGAGGTATCGGCCGAACGCAGGAAGCCGAAGCCGTCGGGCAGGATTTCCAGCACCCCGTCCCCGTTGATGGTCTCGCCCTTGCGGGCCATGCTCTTGAGCAGGGCGAAGATCAGCTCCTGCTTGCGCATGCGGTTGGCGTTCTCGATGCCGTCGGCCTCGGCCATCTCCAGGAGTTGGCTGACGTGTAGTTGTTTCAGTTCGGATAAATGCATGGTTGTTATGGGAGTGGCGGCGGATGGAGGCCGCGGGAATTGCTTGGGGAGGGGAGGGTTCGCCCGGCTGGACCGCCGGGCGGAGCGAAGACTAGCGGTACTTAGATGTTGCTGTCAACAAAGGCGGTGAGCTGGGACTTGGACAGGGCGCCGACCTTGGTCGCCTCGACGTTGCCGTTCTTGAAGATCATCAGGGTGGGAATGCCGCGGATGCCGTACTTGGGCGGGGTCTGCTGGTTCTCGTCGATGTTCAGCTTGCACACCTTCATGCGGCCGGCATATTCCTTGGAAACCTCGTCGAGGATCGGGGAGATCATCTTGCAGGGACCGCACCAGTCGGCCCAGTAATCCACCAGGACAGGGGTCGGGCTCTGCAGAACTTCCTGCTCGAAGGTGTCGTCGGTGACGTAGTGGATGTGCTCGCTCATGGAAAGATCCTCGTGCGGTGTGATGTCGGGGTGTAGGGTGCGTCGGCGCTGAATTGGCCAAACCGGGAAACGTCGCTATCCTAGCGAAAAAGCCCGAGCGAGGAAAGCGCATGACTTACGTTGTCACCGAGAACTGCATCCAGTGCAAATACACCGACTGCGTCGAGGTTTGCCCGGTCGACTGTTTCCACGAAGGACCCAACTTCCTGGTCATCGACCCCGAGGAGTGCATCGACTGCACCCTGTGCGTGGCCGAGTGCCCGGCCGAGGCCATCTTCGCCGAGGACGACCTGCCGGATGACCAGCGCCAGTTCATCCAGATCAACGCCGATCTGGCCAAGACCTGGCCGACCATCGTCGAGAAGAAGCCCGCCCTGGCCGATGCCGATGCCTGGAACGGCAAACCCGACAAGGCGGGGCTGCTGGAGAAGTAAAGGGCGTGACGCAACTGCGTGACGAGTGACGCAAAGGCGTGACGAAAGGCCGCGGGTTTTCGTCCCGCAGTTCCTGTCACGCCGTATTTGTCACGCCTTTGCGTCACGCATTTACCCAGCCGGCCAGCAATTCCCGCAACCTGTCGTCCGACACCGGCACCGGCAGGGCGGCGTCGATGCGGAAACGCTGGCCGACCTTGTCGAGCGCGTCCTGGTGGATCGGATCGTAATACACCACCACCTTCACCTCCGGCATGCCCTGCAACGTAGCCAGGAGGGATTCCAGGTTGCTGACCCGGTCACGGAAATCGGGCTGGTAGTAGAAGTCCGCCGCGACCACCCGGGGCTTGTTCTTGCGCAGCCAGGTGATCGCCTTGCGCACCATGAACTCGCTCTGCACGGCGTAGCCGACCGCCTCGTAGACGGCCTTCAGGCGGTTGTGGGCGAGGAATTCGACGACCGCGAGCATCTGGGGTTTTTCCATTGTCTTCACCAAAACAAAAAGGGGGCCCATGGCCCCCTTTTCATGCCAGAGGCAAGGATTACAGCTTGTCGGCGTTGTTGGCCAGGTACTCGGCGACGCCGTCCGGGGTGGCCTTCATGCCGGTGTCACCCTTCTTCCAGCCGGCCGGGCAGACTTCGCCGTGCTCTTCGAAGAACTGCAGGGCGTCGACCATGCGCAGCATCTCGTCGACGTTGCGGCCCAGGGGCAGGTTGTTGACGACCTGGTGCTGGACCATGCCGCTCTTGTCGATCAGGAAGGAACCGCGGAAGGCGACGTTGCCGTCCGGGGTCTCGACATCGTAGGCCTTGCAGATGGCGTGGTTCATGTCGGCCACCAGGGTGTAACCGACGGCGCCGATGCCGCCGGCGTTGACCGGGGTGTTGCGCCAGGCGTTGTGGGTGAAGTGGGAGTCGATGGAGACGCCGAGCACTTCCACGTTGCGGGCCTTGAACTCGTTCATGCGGTGGTCGAAGGCGAGCAGTTCGGACGGGCACACGAAGGTGAAGTCCAGGGGATAGAAGAACACCACGGCGTACTTGCCGGCAGTGGCCTGCTTGAAGTTGAAGTTGTCGACGATGTCGCCGTTGCCGAGCACGGCGGCGGCGGTGAAATCAGGGGCCTGCTTGCCAACCAGTACAGCCATTTTTCGTTCCTCTCGATTGCTAGTTTAGGGGGTCACAAAGCCTTTCAGCCTCCCCGCTTGCGGGCTTATTGGGTAACCGGGGCAGCGCCCCGGATTAGGCAAGCAATTTACTAGACTTTTATGAAGTTTTGAAGCGCCCTCGTGCCGCGCGCCTGGGCTCCTAAGGTGGCGACAGCAGTTGCCTAGCCTGCCTTGCGGGCGCGTGTCGGCTTCTTGGCCGGGCCTTTTTCCGCCTTCGCGGCAAGCAGGGCGAGGGCTTCGTCGAGACTGATCTCCTCGGGCTTCTGGTCCTTGCGCAGGGTGGCGTTGAGCTTGCCGTGGCTCACGTAGGGACCGTAGCGGCCATCCTTGACCGTGACCGGCTTGCCGTCCTCGGGGTGCTTGCCCAGGTCGCGGCCGGGACTGGAACCGCCGCGGCCCATGGCCGGCGCGGCCAGAACCTCGAGCGCTTGCGCCAGATCGATGGTGTAGACGTCGAGGTGTTTCGGAATCGACTTGAACTTGCCGTCGTGCAGGATGTAGGGGCCGAAACGGCCGGTGTTGGCAACCAGGGGCAGGCCGGTGGTCGGGTGGTGGCCCAGTTCGCGCGGCAGCGACAACAGGCGCAATGCCGTGGCCAGGTCGGCGCCCTCGATGGGCTTGTCCTTGGGCCAGGAGGCGCGCCGCGGCTTGGGCGCCTTCTTGTCTTCCGGCATGTCGCCGACCTGGACGTACCAGCCGAAGCGGCCGTTGAGCAGCTTGATCGGCAGGCCGGTGGCCGGGTCGTCGCCCAGGACGATGTCCTCGCCGGGCGCCGGCTGGTCGCCGAACGGCCGCGTGTAGTCGCACTCGGGGTAGCCCGAGCAGCCGATGAACAGGCCGCGCTTGCTCGATTGCAGGAGCAGGGGTTTGCCGCACTTCGGGCACGCCTCGTCGACCGGACAGCCGCGTTCGACCTTGGCCTTGGCCTCGAGCTGGCCGGAGAACTGGCCCCAGAACTCGTCCATGACCGGGATCCACTCGCGCTCGCCGTTCGAGATGTCGTCCAGTTCGTCCTCGAAGTGGGCGGTGAAATCGTAGTCGACGTAGTCGCGGAAGTGCCGGGTCAGGAAGCAGTTGATCAGGCGTCCGATCGGGGTCGGCTTGAAGCGTTTCTTGTCGAGTACCGCGTAGGCGCCGACGTTGTCGCGCTCGTACAGCATGGTCGAGATGATACTGGCGTAGGTCGAGGGCCGGCCGATGCCGTGCTCCTCCAGGGTCTTCACCAGGCTGGCCTCGGAATAGCGCGGCGGCGGCTGGGTGAAGTGCTGCTCGCCGTAGAACTTGTCGACCGGCACGGTCTCGCCTTCGGCGAGTTGCGGCAGCTTGGCCTCGTCCTCGTCGCCGGTCGGATCATCCTCGTCTTCCTTGTAGACGGCCAGGAAGCCGTCGAAGGCGATGGTCTGGCCGGTGGCCCTGAATAGGTTCTTCGGCCCGCCGACCGCGATGTCGACCGCCACGGTATCCAGTTGGGCCGGGGCCATCTGGCTGGCCAGGGCGCGCTTCCAGATCATCTCGTAGAGCTTGAACTGCTCCTGGGACAGGTGGTCACGGACGCTCTCCGGGGTGCGCGCAATCGCGGTCGGCCGGATCGCCTCGTGGGCCTCCTGGGCGTTCTTGGCCTTGCTGGTGTAGACCACCGGCCGGGCCGGCAGGTAGTCGGCCGAGAAGGTCTTGCCGATGTACTGGCGGAAGTCGGCGATGGCCTCCTGGGACAGGTTGACCGAGTCGGTACGCATGTAGGTGATCAGGCCGACCGCGCCCTTCCCGGTGTCGACGCCTTCGTAGAGCTGCTGCGCCACCCGCATGGCCCGTTCGGCCGAGAAGCCGAGCTTGCGCACCGCCTCCTGCTGCAGGGTCGAGGTGGTGAAGGGGGCGGCCGGCATGCGCTGGCGGCGCTTCTTCTCGACCTTGCTCACCTGGCCTTCGGAGGCCCGGCTGAGCGCCTCGATGATCGCAGTGCTGCGCGCCTCGTTCTCGACCGAGAACTGCTGGATCTTCTCGCCCTCGAACTGGGTGAGGCGGGCACCGAATTTTTGTTTGCCCTTGTGGGAGTCGAGATGCAGGGTCCAGTACTCGCGCGCCTGGAATTTCTCGATTTCTTCCTCGCGTTCGACGATCAGGCGCAGGGCGGGGCTCTGCACGCGGCCGGCGGAGAGGCCGGGGCTGATCTTCTTCCAGAGCAGGGGCGACAGGTTGAAGCCGACCAGATAGTCGAGCGCCCGGCGCGCCTGCTGGGCGTTGACCAGTTCCATGGCGACATCGCGCGGATTGGCGACGGCCTCTTTCACGGCCCGTTCGGTGATCTCGTAGAACACCACCCGTCGGGTCGGCTTCTTGTCGAGCAGCTTGCGCGACTTGAGTATCTCGGTCAGATGCCAGGCAATGGCCTCGCCTTCGCGGTCCGGGTCGGTTGCGATCAGGACTTCGTCGGCCTTCTTGACCGCCTTGGCGATGGCCTCGACGTGCTTGGCGTTGCGCTCGATCAGCTCGTACTTCATCGCAAAGCCCTTGTCCGGCTCGACCGAACCGGTCTTCGGGGTGAGGTCGCGGATGTGTCCGTAGCTGGCCAATACCTCGAACTCGGCGCCGAGGTATTTCTTCAGCGTTTTCGCCTTGGACGGCGACTCGACGATGAGGAGCTTCATATTGGGGAGCGGATGATCAATGCAGGGTGGGCTGCCAGCCGTCTTCCCCGGTGCGCACCAGGTCTTCCAGCCAGATGGCGTCGCCGGGGCCGTTCAGGCGCGAGATGGCGAGCAGGGTGATCCACTTGACCTTGTCGGCCGGAACTTCCGCGTCTTCCAGGGCGAGGGCCTGTTCGATGACCCATTCCCGGGCGTAGCCCGGCAGGAGTCCGGCGTTTTCCAAGTGGACCAGAAAGCCGAGGCCTTCCGGGTCGAGGCGCTGCATCTCCTCGCTGGTGTAGCAGCGGGTACCCGGCGTGGCGCCATGGTCTTCCATGGGGGCGAGCTGGTCCAGGGCGGCGAGCCAGTTCAGGGCGCGATCGATATCCTCGCTCTCGAAGCCGACGGCTGCGAGCTTGCGCGACAGGGTCTCGACGTCCGGGTGGAGGTCGGCGACCAGATAGTTGTCGTAGAGGTAGAGAAGGATGTCGAACATATTAAAAGAGTCGTTGATAGAGGCCGCCCGGCAATACCGCCACGCGACCCTCCATTTCATGCGCGAAAAGCATGGCCGAAAGGTTATCCACCGTCAAGCCGGCCCGGAGCGCCAATGCGTCCAAACTGATCGGATTCGTGCCCATCAGTTCGAGAAGGGGGTCGGCCGCCCCTCCTTCGCTCCGGGCGGCGATCTCCAGGAGCCAGGGCAGATTCAGTTCCTCCAGGATGTCGGCGGCCGACTCGACCAGCTTGGCGCCCTGCTTGATGAGCTGGTGGCACCCCTTGGCCAGGGGGGCATGGATGGAGCCGGGCACGGCGAACACCTCGCGACCCTGTTCGGCAGCCAGGCGGGCGGTGATCAGGGAACCGGACTGGGGCGCCGCCTCGATCACCAGCACCCCGAGGGCGAGGCCGCTGATGATCCGGTTGCGGCGCGGAAAATGGCCGGGCTTGGGCGGGGTGCCGAGGGCGAATTCGGATACCAGGACACCGCCGGCCACCAGCCGGTGGGCGAGATCGCGATTCTTGGCCGGGTAGACCTGATCCAGGCCGGTACCCACCACCGCGACGCCGCTACCGTTGCCGGCCAGGCCGCCCTCATGGGCGGCGGTATCGATGCCCTCGGCCAAGCCACTGACCACGGTCAGGCCGGCCTCGGCCAGGACGTGGGCGAAGGCCTGGGCGTCCCGCTTGCCCTGGGGCGTGGCGTTGCGGCTGCCGACGATGGCGAACAGCGGCCGACTCAGGACGGCCGGGTCGCCCTTGAGGTACAGCCACATGGGCGGGTCGGGCAGGTTGCGCAGGATTTCCGGGTAGGCCGGATCGGTCCAGGTCAGCAGATGGGCATCCGGCATGGCCAGCCAGTCCAGGGTGGCCCGATGCGCAGCGGGATCGATCGGATTCTTCAGCGCCGCGGCAAGCTTGGCCCCGACCAGCGGGGTCAATTGCGCCGTGGTGGCGGCGAAGATGGAGTGGATATCCGGGAAATTATCCAGCAGCCGGCGCGCGGTGTCCGACCCCAGCCCCGGTACCGCCGCCAGGGCAAGCCAGGGCAGGGTATCCGGGTGGTCTGGTCTCAAGGATTGCCGACGCGGTCGAGCGGGTAGATCGGCTTGTAGGATTCCATGACCAGGGCGTAGGCG
>JAAXVP010000455.1 GCA_013335435.1 Thiobacillus sp.
TGCCATTTCATTGGCACCTCCCGCGAACATGGCCCAACCATCCCTCAACGGACCCTGCCCATGCGGCAGCGGCAGCGGCAAGAAATTCAAGCGCTGTTGCGGAGCCGGCGCATCCAGCGGACGAACGGATTTGCTCACCACCCTGCAACGGCTGGCCAGTGCCGCGATCGCCGCGTTCGAGGCGGGCGACATGCGCCAGGCCGACCGCCTGGTCGATCAGGCACTTGCCTAGGCCCCCGGCGACCCCGGCCTGCTCGGCATCAAGGGCATGGTGTCATTCAGGCTCGGCAAGCTCGATGACGGTTGCCGGCAGATCGAGCAGGCCCTCGCCGGTAACCCGCGTGATTCCCGCCTGCACAACTTCCATGGCCAGATCCTGGCCGAATACGGTAACAATCCCTCGCGGATCGAGGCCGAGCGTGCGTTTGGCATGGCGGTGAGCCTCGACCCCGGCTTCGTCGAGGCCTGGTACAACCTGGGGCGCGTCCAGTTGACCCTGAGCAAACCGCACGAGGCCATCCTCTCGTTTACCCACGTGGAACGACACGCTCCGAACGACCCCGGTCTGCAATTCCATCTCGCCAAGGCCCGTTACCTGATGCGCGAATCGACCGCCGCCGCCGCTGCGATCGAAAAGGCCCGTGCCTGTGGTTTCGATCCGACCCTGGCCAAACTGTGGCTGGCCCAGATCCGCCACGCCCAAGGCCATACCGAGGATGCCGAACGTCTTGCCCGCGAGGTTCTCGCCGACGTGGCCGCCGGCCATGACCTTTACCCCTTGTTGACCGACCTTGGCCAGAGCGCAATGAGCGCCGGGGACATGGCCATGGCCGAACGCTGGCTGCGGCAGGCCATCGAACTGGCGCCGGAAAATCCCTCGGCTTATCTCGCCCTCGCCACGGTGCACAAGTTCGCCGTCGCCGACCTCGACCTGCTGGCGCGCATCGAGGCCTTCCTTCCCGCCAGCCAGGGCATCCTGAAGCGCCGGCTGGAATTCAGCCTGGGCAAGGCCTATACGGACCTTGGCCGACACGACGAAGCCTTCGAACATTTCAAGGCCGGCAACGACTTGATGCGCCGGGCGGTTCCCTTCGATGCCGATGCCCTGGTCGCCAGGATCGATGCCATCATAGCCCGTTCCACGCCTGATCGCCTGGCTGGCCTCGCTCCCGGCAGCGACTCCGACCTGCCGATCCTGATCGTCGGCACGCCTCGCTCCGGCACCACCCTGACCGAACAGATCATCAGCAGCCATTCCGCGGTTGCCGGTGCGGGCGAGATGGAATTCTGGGGGCGGATTGCGCCTGGGCTAATGTCGGTATATAGCCCCGAACAAGCCCAACTGTACGCCCGGCATTATCTGGCGCAATTGCGCAGGCACTCGGACACCGCCTTGCGGGTCACCGACAAACAGCCGCTCAACTACGAACACCTGGACGTCATCCACGCGGTATTCCCCAACGCCAAGATCGTGCACTGCCGGCGCCACCCGATCGATGCCTGCCTGTCGATCTATTTCCAGAATTTCGACGACTCGCAGGCCTACAAGTGCGACCAGGAGGGCCTGGTGGCCTATTACGAACAATACCAGCGCCTGATGGCGCACTGGCGTTCGGTGCTGCCCGCCGGGGTGATGTACGAATTGCAGTACGAGGCCCTGGTCGATGATTTCGAGGCCGAGGCGCACAAGCTGATGGCTGTCCGCGCCGATTGAATTTTGAGCCACCCTGCCGATTGAATTTTGAGCCAGGGTTGATGCCGACCGGATGAGGGTCGGCTGTGGGTAAGTGTAAGTGTTTTCCTGGTTCTGCACCTCCTGGATGCCGGGGTGTTTGCGCGGGCGCCGCTCAGACGGAGTCCTCACGTTTGCCGGTGCTGGCCTGCTCCCGCGCCTTGATGCGTCCCTTGGCCAGGGCGCTGCTATGCCGGAAGCGAATGCTCTCATTGCCGGTCTCGACGATATGGCAGTGATGAGTGAGTCGGTCCAGCAGGGCCGTCGTCATCTTTGCATCCACGAACACGCTCGACCACTCGGCGAAGTCCAGGTTGGTCGTGATCATCACGCTGTCGCGACTCTACGAGCACACCAG
>JAAXVP010000186.1 GCA_013335435.1 Thiobacillus sp.
AGGCTGGCCCGGACCAGGGCCAGCCGCGCCTCCAGGCCCTCCGAGGCCTTTTCCACCCGAACCTTGTCCTGACCGGCCAGCTTGTATTCGCGCCGGGTCTGGATCAGTTTGATCAGGCGGGCCGGGTCGATCGGCGGATTGGTCTTGAACTGGATGCTGATCGCCTTGTCGGCGGCGTCCAGTTTGACGATGCCCAAGGCCTCCGTGTCCAGGCGCAGACGGTGGGTCTCGATCAGGGTCCGGGCCGGCCCGGGCGGCAGGCCGAAGCGGTCGATCAGTTCCTCTTCCAGGCGGCGCAGGTCGTCGGCATCGGCGCAGTTGGCCAGGCGCTTGTACAGCACCAGGCGCTCGTGCACGTCGCTGCAATAGTCCTCGGGCAGCAGGGCAGGCAGGTGCAGGTTGATCTCGGCGGTGACCGCCAGGGGCGCCTCCAGGTCGGGCTCCTTGCCGTCCCGGAGCGACTTCACGGCCATGGCCAGCATGTCGTTGAACAGGTTGAAGCCGACTTCCTGCATCTCGCCGCTCTGCGACTCGCCGAGCACCTCGCCGGCACCGCGGATCTCCAGGTCGTGCATGGCCAGGTAGAAGCCGGAGCCCAGTTCCTCCATGGCCTGGATGGCCTCCAGGCGCTTGTTGGCATTGGCGGTGATCTTGGCCTCGCCGGGCGGAGTGAGCAGGTAGGCATAGGCCTGGTGGTGCGAGCGGCCGACCCGGCCGCGCAACTGGTGCAGCTGGGCGAGGCCGAACTTGTCGGCCCGGTTGATGATGATGGTGTTGGCCGAGGGCACGTTGATGCCGGTCTCGATGATGGTGGTGCACAGGAGCAGGTTGAAGCGCTGGTGGGTGAAGTCGCGCATCACGTGTTCCAGCTCGCGCTCGTGCATCTGGCCGTGGGCGACCTGGATGCGCGCCTCGGGTACCAGCTTGGCCAGTTTCTCCGCCATGGCCTGGATGGTCTCCACCTCGTTGTGCAGGAAGTAGATCTGGCCGCCCCGCTTCAGCTCGCGCAGGGCCGCCTCGCGGATCAGGCCTTCCGACCAGGGCTGCACGAAGGTCTTGATGGCCAGGCGCTTCTGGGGCGCGGTGGCGATCACCGAGAAGTCGCGGATGCCCTCCAGGGACATCGCCAGGGTGCGCGGGATCGGGGTCGCGGTCAGGGTGAGCACGTCGACCTGGGCACGCAGGGCCTTCAGCTGTTCCTTCTGGCGCACCCCGAAACGGTGTTCCTCGTCGATGATGGTCAGCCCCAGGTTCTTGAACTTGATGTCGGGCTGGATCAGCTTGTGGGTGCCGATGACGATGTCGATCTTGCCCGTCTTCAGGCCCTCCACCGCGGCGGCGACCTCCTTGGCGGAGCGGAAACGCGACAGCTCGGCGATCTTCACCGGCAGGTCGGCGAAGCGGTCGGCGAAGGTCTCCATGTGCTGCTCGGCCAGTAGCGTGGTCGGGCAGAGCACCGCCACCTGCTTGCCGTCCGCCACCGCGACGTAGGCGGCGCGCAGGGCGACCTCTGTCTTGCCGAAGCCGACGTCGCCGCAGACCAGGCGGTCCATCGGCTTGCCGGCGCGCAGGTCGGCCACCACGGCGTCGATGGCGGCCTGCTGGTCGGGCGTCTCGTCGAACTCGAAGCCGGCCGCGAAGGCGTCCAGGCCGTGCGGGTCGACGGCGAACGCGGTGCCCTCGCGGGCGGCGCGCTGGGCGTACAGGTTGAGGAGTTCCGCGGCGGTATCGCGAGCCTTTTCCATGGCCCGGCGTTTGGCCTTCTCCCACTGGCCGCTGCCCAGGCGGTGCAGGGGCGCGGTGTCCGGGTCGCCGCCCATGTAGCGGCCGATCAGGTGCAGGTGGGCGACCGGTACGTAGAGCTTGTCGCCGCCGGCGAACTCCAGGGTCAGGAATTCCTCGGTGCCGTCGCCCAGGTCCATGCCGGTGAGGCCCAGGTAGCGGCCGATGCCGTGCTGGACGTGTACCACCGGGTCGTTGACCTTCAGTTCCGAGAGGTCGCGCAGCATGCCCTCGACCTGGGACGGCTTGCCGGCCCGGCTGGTCCGGGCGGTGGGGCTGCGGGCATACAGCTCGGTCTCGGTGAGGACGGTGAGGCCCCGGCCCAGGTCGACGAAGCCGGCGGCCAGTGGGCCGGTGGTGAGATAAAAGTCGGGAAGGGGGAAGGGGGAAGGGGGAAGGGTAGTAAGGGGGGTGGTGTTTTCACCCTTCACCCTTCCCCCTTTACCCTTCACCAGATCTTCAGGCCAGCCCTCCAGCAAAGCTGGCTTGAGACCGAATTCGGCCAAGGCATTGGCCATGGTCTCGCGCCGGCCCAGGCTTTCGGCGACCAGCAGGGTGGCGCCGGCGGTCTTGGCCAGGTGGCGTTCGAGGCGTGCATAGGGCTGCTCGGCGCGACGGTCGGTCTCGACCTGGGGCGCCGCGTCATAGCCGGTCTCGCCGTCGCCGGCCAGTTCCAGCCGGGCATACGATTTCAGGCGGCCGAAGAACTGGTCGGTCGGCAGGAACAGCGCCTCCGGCGCCAGCAGCGGCCGCTGGCGGTCGCCCGCGAGCAGTCGGTGGCGGCTGCGGGTGTCGGTCCAGAAGCCGTCCACGGCGGCCTGGATGTCGCCGTGCAGGACCACCGCGATGTCGCCCGGCAGGTAGTCGAACAGGGTCGCCGTCTCGTCGAAGAACAGCGGCAGGTAGTACTCGATGCCGGCCGGGGCCAGCTTGTGGGAGACGTCCTTGTAGATCTGGCTCTTGCTCGGGTCGCCCTCGAAGGCGTCGCGGAAGTTCTGTCGGAAGCGGGTGATGCCGGCCTCGTCGAGGGGGAATTCGCGTGCCGGCAACAGGCGCACGTCGTTGACCTTGTACAGGGTGCGCTGGCTGTCCGGGTCGAAGCTGCGGATCGACTCGATCTCGTCGTCGAACAGGTCGATCCGGTAGGGCATGGCGCTGCCCATCGGGAACAGGTCGATGAGGCCGCCGCGCACGGCGAACTCGCCCGGCGTCAGGACCTGGCTGACGTGGCTGTAACCGGCGTCGGTCAGGCGGCTGCGGAAGGCCTCGATGTCGAGGCGGTCGCCCTGCTTGAACAGGAAGGCGTGGGCGGACAGGAACGAGGGCGGCGCCAGCCGTTGCAGGCTGGTCGCGGCCGGCGCCACCAGGATCTGGGTGCGCTTCTCCGACGACAGCCAGAGTGCCGCCAGTCGCTCCGAGACCAGGTCGGGATGGGGCGAGATGGGGTCGTAGGGCAGGGTTTCCCAGTCCGGGAACTGGCTGACCGACAGGCCGGGCGCGAACCAGGCGATCTCCTCGCACAGGCGCGCGGCCTGGAAGGCGGTCTCGGTGAGGATCAGCAGGCGGCTGCCCTGGGCCAGGCCGGACAGGATCAGGCTGTCGGCGGAACCGGGAGGCTTGGGAAAGGAACGGCGCTGGCCGGCGGGCGGCAGGAGTGGCAGATCGGACATCGGGGAAATCGGGGTGGGGAACGTGTGCTATCGGAGTCTCGGCCGGTATTGTCGCCCCTGGCGCGGATTCGGTCACGTCTGGCCAAGCAGATCATGCCATTCGACGGCGCCGGCCCGAATATTGGCCGATCCGAAAACTCGGCAACCACCGCACGCCGGGTCTGTAGGACATACCGATCTGGCGACGGCGCATAAGAATGGATCGAGTTGGTCATCTTGGTCGTTGACGGAGCATGTGGCATGTCAATTGCAAGATAAGAACTGCAATTGCGAGCCAGCGTGGCTCAGGACGGGAGTTCGGCCACGTCGGATGGAAATATTTTCCGCCGGCGTGTACCTAAGCGGCCATTTTTTCCGGTCTTTCGGCGTGCTACTGGCCTGCCGCCGCATGCTGATGAACGGATGGGGTTAACCAGTGGTGAGGAGACTGATTCCGGTAGATTGCGGACGCCTCGACGTCGAGTGCGCGCTCCCGTTCGACCTCTTCAACGAATACGGAGTGTTGGTGCTCGCCCGGGACGGACGACTGCGGGATGAGGCACACCTGGCGAAGCTGGCGGAGATGGGGCTCTACTGCTACGACTCAGGGCTCAATGAGGCGGAACGCCTGCCTTCGCAGGTACTTGGCGACCTGGCAGAGCGATTCGTGCACGTTTCCGCACCGGGCAGGAAGCCGCACCCGGGCGAGTATGTCGAGATTTCGGATCAACTGCATGGACTGATGACCAGGCATCCGGATATGTGTTTAGGCATGCTGTTGCATCACGATACCGGCTCCTACTCCAGACGGCATGCCTTGTTCGTTGCGGCGTTGAGCTATCTCGTCGCCGAACAGATGGGCCTTGGGCTCCATACCAGGAAGACCCTGATTCGTGCCGCGCTGACCATGAATCTGGCTTCGTTCTCGTTGCAGGACGATCTTGCGGAGGTGTCCAGACCGCTGACTGCCGCCGAAAAGGTGATCCTGTCGCTCCATCCCTGGCGCTCGATGGAACTGCTGACCAAGGCCGGGGTGGCTGACATTGATTGGTTGCAGGCCGTTCTCCAGCATCATGAGAACCTGGACCAGAGTGGCTATCCTTACCGGGTCGGTTCCGAGGCGCTGACGCCGGAAGCGCGCATCCTGCGGGTCGTTGATGTCCTCGCGGCCAAGCTGAGCCCGAGGGCCTCACGCAGCCCCTTCATGCCGGGTCATGCGGTGCGCGTGGCTTTTGAGCGCGAGCGAGGCCAGTTGGACGAAGTGGTCATCCTGGTCCTGCGCCGCTTGCTGGGAAAATATCCGCCCGGGACCCTGGTAAAGCTGGCCAATCGCGAAACGGCGGTCATTACCCGCTGGTTCAGGCCGACAGAGACGCCCAGATACGTCGTCAGCCTGATGTGGCCTTCCGGGCACCCGATGCACCAGCCTCATACCCGCAAGACCAACCAATTCGGCTGCGGCATCAGGGAACACACCAGCCTCCCCTTGGGGAGGATCAAGCTCGACTGGCCCAAGATTTGGGCGCAGGGATTAGGCTACGCCGGGTAGCGATGCCCGTTTTGAAACGACTGTAGGTCAAAGTGTTCAGGGCTGTAGTCGTCCACGCCGATAGTCTGGCGGCAACGAGGCGACAACAGGAGTGGCACGCTGGCCAAGGCTGACATTGCCGGGGTGTTAGTCATTGGCACGAGCCTTGCAGGCCGGGGAAGATGCATGCCCGTGGCTTGGGGAGACGGGCCTGGCGCTCGGAAACGTGTGTTTTCGCACCACCCGGCCAGGCTGCCGGATGGACCGCTCAAACGGTGGCCAGGGCCTCCCGTCGCTTCGCCATCATCTCTTCCAGGATCGGCCCGCAGATCACCGACAGGGCCAGTCGTAGCTTGCCGCCCGGTACCAGCATGGTGGAAGTGCGGGTCATCCGGGAGCCGGGGATGCGTTTCATGATCTCGAGGAAATCGTGGCGCTTGCGGTCGCGGAAGTGGATGACCAGGGCCGATTCGTCCGGTGTCGGCACGTCATGGGAGACGAACGGGTTGGAGGTGTCGACCAGGGGGATGCGCTGGATGTTGATGTCGGTGAGGGCGAACTGCGGCACGATGTAGTGGATGTAGTCGTCCAGGCGGCGCAGGATGGTTTCGACGCTCTCTTCCGGCGTGCAGCGATGTTTGTCGCAGTCGCGATGGATCTTCTGGATCCATTCCAGGTTGATGGCGGGAACGACGCCGATCAGAAGGTCGACGTGCTGGGCGATGTCGATGCCGACGGCATTCTGGCGCCGGTCGATGTCGGGCGGGAATTCGAAACTTTCCCTGCGTCGGGTCCAGGTCTCGGCCTTGACGCCGCCGTGCTGGCCCTCGTAAAGCAGGATGTCGCTCTGCTCGGGCAGCGGGCGCCAGGAGGTGAATTCACCCACCGGCACGCCCAACTCATCGGCATGGCCTTGGTTGTGGGCATAGTCGCGGGTGATGCCGTTGCCGGTGGTGCCGTAGGTGCGGAACAAGGCCTCCAGTTCGGCGAGATAGTTGCACTCCGGGCCGAACCAGGAAATATGGCGGCGGCTTGTCTTGGCTTCCTGCAACAGGGCCTCGAACTGGCCTTCGGTATAGCGCCGGAAGGAGTCGCCATGGATCAACGCCGGCTTGATGCCGAGCCGGCGGAAGATGTCCTTGAAGGCATGGCGGACAAAGGACAGGCCGGACCCGGACGAACCGGTGACGGCAACGATAGGATGCTTGACGGACATTGCCGGTACTCCCCAGTACGGCCCAAAACGGGCGAAGTGTATCCCGGCCGCCATCGGGGCGGCAAACCGGTACAACTACCTGATCAAGGCAGGCGGTAGAAACGCTGGCCCAGGCTCTTGCCCTCGGGCAGTTCGTCCAGGCGGTCGCCCACCGCCTCGGCCAGACGCTCGAAGCGCACGCCGGGGTGGGGATGGGTCTTGAACAGGAGGGCGACCCGGCTGTCCTTGTCGGAGACGTGGCCGATATCCTCCAGGACCTTGGGCAGGGCATAGGCGTCGTAGCCGGCACGCGCGGCCAGGACCATGCCGACCCGGTCGGCCTCGAACTCGGCCTCCTTGTCCAGGCTGCGCGACATGATCTCGGCGCCGTTGCCGACCAGGTTCTGGATGATCTGGTTCTCGTCCTTGACCTGTTTGCCGAGCAGCATGGCGACGGTGGAGATGTATTGCGATTTCTGCATCACCTTGAGTTGGTGCTTGCGGACGACGTGGCCGATCTCGTGGCCGAGCACGCCGGCCAGGTCCGCCTCGCTGGTGAGCCGGCGGTACAGGCCCTTGGTGACGAAGATATAGCCGCCCGGGGCGGCGAAGGCGTTGATGTCCTCGCTGTCGACGACTCCGAAGCGCCAGGCCAGGTTGGGGCGCTCGGCTTGCAGGGCGACCCAGGTGCCGACCAGGTTGACGTAGCGTTGCAGGGCGGGATCGGGCACCAGCTTGACGGCACCCAGGAAGTTGCCGGCGATCTTGTCGCCGATCCGGCG
>JAAXVP010000456.1 GCA_013335435.1 Thiobacillus sp.
GGCCGGCATAGCGATCGGCACCGAGCGTCTCCGGCCGTTCGTAGCGATTGACGATACCGTGCGCCGAGGCAGCCGGAGCCAGCCAGTGGCCCGGCCGGCCGGCCAGCAGGGCCTCGATGCCGGCGCGCACTTCGGCGCCGGCGACGCAGCAGACGCCGACCCAGGCCGGGTCGTGCGCCGCCAGCACGTCGGCCAGCCCGGCCGCCGCGCCGGAAGGCAAGGCGCCGCTGGTCGACCACTCCCCCGCTTCGACGCAGGCCCACTTGATCCGGGTATTACCGGCATCGATCAGCAGGATCACGGTGCGACGCCTGCGCGCAGGCTGACCTCGCCGGAATGGATGGGTCGGACGCCGTCGGCGGTCGCCAGCAGGAGCACGCCGTTGTCGTCGACGCCGGCGGCAACCCCGTCGATCGGGGCCGGCCCGCCCAGAACCTGCACCGGCCTGCCCTGCCAGACATGCAATGCCTGCCACTCATCCCGGAAGGGCGCAAAACCGTGCCCGTCGAAGGTCTTCAAGGCCTCGTCCAATTCCGCCAGCAGGCGCAGCAGCAGGTCGTTGCGGTCGAACCGCACGGCCAGCACCTCCTCGACGGCTACCGCCGCATAGCCGGCCGGACCGAGATCGTCCGGACGCGCCTGGACGTTGATGCCGATGCCGATCACCGCCGTGGCGCTGCTCAGCATGTCGCCGTGGGTCTCGATCAGGATGCCGGCCAGCTTGGCGCCGCCGACCAGGATGTCGTTGGGCCATTTCAGGCCCACCCCGGCCAGGCCGAGGCCGCGCAAGCCGCGCGCCAGGGCCACGCCGATGGCCAGGCTGAGGCCGGACAGGGCGGTGAGCGGCCGGTTGAAGCGCCAGAGCAGGGAAAAGGTCAGGCCGCCACCGGGCACGGCATGCCAGGTGCGGCCGCGCCGGCCACGCCCGCCCGACTGCCATTCCGCCGCCAGGACGCTCTTGTGGCGCTGGCCTTGCTGGGCCAGGCCGAGCAGCAGGCTGTTGGTGGATTCGACCTCCTGGTGCAGGAGGATCTCGAAACCGCGCGTCCGGGCCGGGGCCAGGCGCTCGCCGTCCAGCCAGCTGTAGCGTTCGGCCAGGCGGTAGCCCCTGCCGCGCACGGCATGGATCGTCACGCCCAGTTCGCGTGCCCGTTCCACCAGGTTGTGTACGCTGGCACGGGACAGGCCGAGACAGCGGGATATCTCCTCGCCGGAGCGGAACTCGTCCGCCGAGAGCAGCTTCAATACGGAAAATGGCATGGCCGGTCCATCCTGTGCATGGTCGCATTCTACCGCCCCAGGCACCGGCGCAAGCACGCCGCGGCACCGCCGGCCCCCTTGAAAACCCTGAAAGAATCGCCCCGGCCGCCCAAAAAAGTGGCTAAATGTCATGCGCAGGCAAAAAATAGGACAAAAAACCTACTTGCAGTAGTTGGTAGACATCAGGCGTGTTGCTATGATGAACGCGCTTTTCAGCCCCCCTCAGGAGACAAACGATGAACAAAGCAGAACTTGTAGATGCCGTAGCCGCCAAATCCGAAATGACCAAAGCCGCCGCTGCCAAGGCTGTCGACGCCGTTCTGGGCGCCATCACCGAAACCGTCGCCAAGGGCGATTCCGTGTCCGTAATCGGTTTCGGCACCTTCGAGTCCCGCAAGCGCGCCGCCCGTAACGGCAAGAACCCCAAGACCGGCGAAGCGATCAAGATCGCTGCCACCACCGTCCCCGCCTTCAAGCCCGGCAAGGCGTTCAAGGACATGGTCGCCGCTCCCAAGAAGGGCAAGAAGAAGTAATACGGAGTACCGCATTGATGAAAAGGCGCCTGCGGGCGCCTTTTTTCATGGCCACGCCCGGTGGCCTTGCCGCGCTCAGTTGAACGACAATGCGCCATGCGCGCGATTTCCTGGAAAGTCCTCCTCGCCTACGGCCTCGCCAGCCTGGCACTCGACGCGGTCAGCAACCCGCAGACCGTGTTGCCGCTCGCCCTGGCGCCCTGGACCCCGCCGATCGGGCTATCCCTGGCCTTCATGCTGCGTTTCGGGCTGCAGTACGCGCCCTGGATGATCGGCGTCACAGATCGGA